>JAZBNU010000439.1:0-2175 GCA_036350815.1 Desulfopila sp. | reverse complement strand
GAAATGCAGACGGTCTGGGCTTGAAACTGGAAAGCCTGGAGTATCCATCGGTGATTGAGTGGTGGGGAATAATGAAAAAGTATTCAGAGGTACGAACCGACATCAGTTCCAATAGGATTACTATCACCATACGAGGACGAATCAGCCGCAGAACCGCTGAAGAGATATACTCTGAAATCCGCTTTGGTGTCTCTGATCTGCAGGATAATTTTGTCGTCATTACCGATCTCAGCCAGGCTACTTTTGCCTATCTTGATTGTATTCCCTGTTATCTGAAAATTGTCCGGTTTCTGCAAAGCAGCCAGGTCGGCACCATCATTCGTATTATTGACAGTCCGAAGATTATAGTCCGCCAACTCGATCGGGTTGCTTCAGGCATTGAGAACTATACACCGGTTTATGTCTCATCTTTTGCAGAGGCGGAAAGTTTCATGGCAACTCTTCCTGTGTTGCAGTCTAGTTGCAGCGATCTATAACTTTTCTCAGGCGGCAGCGTCTTCCCGTGAACCGGTTTGAGTATTCGTTTTTTGCTCTTGTCCTCGAGATTTTGCTCTATTCACGACACATGCCTTATAGAGATTGAGCCGGTTTAGAGTTTGCGGGAAAAGTTTCTTTTGATAATCTGTGTTCTTTGACAGGTTGCGGATAAGGAATTACACTGCGATACTACGGTGCAGATAATCTGAGGATCACGCTCAACTATTTTACCATAGAACGTGATTTTCGCACTGCTGCCTCTTTGGGGGAGCAGTAATGTTGACACTACCTGCAAAATGAAATGTGGCATTTTGCTGGTGCGACAGCAGAACTGCAACAAGAAGGAGCTTCATGGAGCACATTCTTCAAACCGGTCTCAAGCGATGTTACGATAGTAACGGTGAGGAACAACCCTGTGCCGGTACCGGGCAGGATGGTGAATATCAGTCTGGGTACCCCTGGCCTGATCCTCGTTTCGATCAGATAGATGAAAATCTGATTCGAGATCTTGCCACCGGGCTCGTCTGGGTCCGGGATGCTAATCTTTTCTCTTTTCCGATGACATGGCAGGAGGGGCTGGAGGAAGTTGCCCGGCTCAATACTAAGGAACATTTCGGCAGAAACGACTGGCGCCTGCCAAATAGGCGGGAAATGCGGAGTCTCATCAACCACGGTGCCAGGAAGCCGGCACTGCCCGATGACAATCCTTTTGAAAATGTGTTCCTGGGGTGGTATTGGACTTCAACTTCTGCGGCCCGTGCTCCTGGGTATGCCTGGTATGTTCACATGGAAGGAGGGCGGATGTTCTATGGCCGCAAGGATAGCTATTATCTGGTCTGGCCTGTCTGCGGCAGCAGCACACTTTTACCGCAAACCGGCCAACGCGGCTGTTTTGATGAGCATGGGGAAGAGGTAGACTGTGAAGCAAGCGGCCAGGACGGCGAACTGCGGCAGGGCAAGATATGGCCTTCCCCACGATTTCGTCGTGAAGAAGAGGGCGTGGCTGATCTGCTTACCGGTCTTGTCTGGGCCAGAGAAGGCGATGTTGCGCCAGCCCAGGGGAGCTGGGAAGAAGCACTTGATTCCATCGCCACCCTGGCTGGTCAGACCGGCAAAGCATGGCGTCTGCCGACCATCAACGAACTGGAAAGCCTGGTGGATGTTTCCCGCCATTCACCGGCTCTGCCGCATGACCACTGTTTCTCTTCGGTGCAGGAGGCATACTGGTCATCAACTACGAGCTTTTTTGAACCGGACTGGGCCTATGTCCTCTACATGCATAAAGGAGCAGTGGGTGTCGGCTTTAAAAAGAATAGAGATTTTGCCGTCTGGCCCGTTCTTGAACTGGAAAACACCTGAAAGCCCATCAATCCGAATGTTCATTAGACGAGTAAAGCCTTTTCAACGATTCGGGCTGGTGAAATGCGGCAGAAGCTGTGTTTTTTTTACTGTGATTTCGGTCTTCTCTGCAGCAGCAATTATTGTGTTACATGTTGTGACTGTATTGCCGGGAGAAAAAGAGGCCAGAATAGATCTCCACGAGTATAGACATTGTCAATTATAGGTTTTTACTGTTTTTTTTGTTCCATGGAACAGAATTCGGGGGTATACGTTTGACGAGGTTTTTGGGGGCAATTGAAAGATGCTGCTTCCGTTTCCTGCATTATGCTTCTTTTACGAAAAGAAGTTGACGGGCTG
>JAZBNU010000438.1:0-6216 GCA_036350815.1 Desulfopila sp. | reverse complement strand
CTTCCCTGCTTGAGTTGCTGAGATTATCGACGATAACAACGTCATGTCCGGCAGCAAGCAGCTCCAGGCAGGTATGACTGCCGATATAACCGGCTCCGCCGGTCACCAGAATATTCATATTTCCTCCAGAAAGGTTCGCTGTAAATATAACTGTCGCAATTCGAAAGCGGAGAGCCAAGCGCCCGAGGTACGGACTCACAGTATTTTTTTTCGCAGTCTCTTACATTAAACTCGACAAAATATCCGTTCTGCTTTTATTATTCAAGAACAATGGTGGCTGCGGCAATGATCCCGTCGAGGCGAAAACCGCACTGCCCGTTCACTCAAGGTGTCAATTACAGAGGTCTGCAGGCTGTCCCGCGGACTATCAAACACCTTGTTTTGAGCACTATCCCAGCCGGTACTGTACCTTGCAGTCTTCTGCAAACATCACATGTACCGACACACACCTTTAAAGGAGAGCAACGTGCCCTACGTAAATATCAGAGTCGCAGGCGAACTTACCCGTGAACAAAAACAAGAAATCTGTCAGGGAGTAACCAGGGTTATTTCAGAAGCAGCCAATAAACCACCGGAAAACATCCTCATTTTCATTGACGAGGTCACGCGTGAAAATATAGCCAAATCCGGCAAACTCCTTGATGAGCAGTAAACCGCACGTGAAACACAGCGAACATATTGCCTGGCTGAAAAAACAGCTGGAGGAACATGCCTACAACTACCATGTTCTTGATAATCCAACCATATCCGATGGCGAGTACGATATGCTTTTCCAGGAGCTCCTCCGCCTCGAAGAAGAGTTTCCTGAACTGATCACTCCCGACTCGCCAAGCCGTCGTGTCGGAGGGGCTCCGCTGGACAAATTCGATCAGGTGCCCCACCGAATCCCGATGCTGAGTCTGGAAAACGCCTTTTCAGATGATGATATCATGGAATTCGAGAACAGGCTGTTGCGCTACCTCAACACTTCCGAAAAACCCGACTATGTCATTGAACCCAAGCTTGACGGCCTGGCCGTTGAGCTGATCTACAGGGACGGTAAACTGAGCCAGGCACTGACACGGGGGGACGGCTTTACGGGTGAAGACGTCACCGCCCAGGTGCAAACCATTGCTGCTGTTCCTTTTACGTTGAGAGAGCCAATCGATGGAGCTCTTGAGGTCCGCGGTGAAGTTTTCATGGACAAAGAAGGATTCGCCGGGCTTAATCTGCAGCGCAAACACAATGGCGAACAGCTCTTTGCCAATCCGCGCAACGCGGCTGCGGGATCACTGCGGCAGCTTAACCCGAAGATCACCGCAGGCCGTGCTCTGCGTTTTTTAGCCTATGGAGTCTCGGCTGCAGATGATTTGGCTGCAACCAGCCAGTACGACCTTCTCATCTACCTTAAAACACTCGGGCTCCCGACAAATGACCTGACCCGGCGGTACACTTCCATTGAAGATGTCATCAAAAGATATCGAGAACTCCAGGAAATCCGCCACGAACTGCCGTACGACATTGACGGTGCCGTTGTCAAAGTCGACAGCTTCATCTTGCAGAAACGTCTCGGCAACAAGGCCAGAGCACCCCGCTGGGCTATCGCTTGTAAATTTCCAGCGACGCAGGCTACAACCAGGCTCATCGATATACGTTATCAAGTCGGCAGAACCGGTGCCATCACCCCTGTTGCAGTGCTGGAACCGATACATGTCGGTGGAGTCCTGGTAAGCCGGGCCACACTCCACAATCAGGAAGAAATTGACAGAAAGGGTTTGCGTATTGGCGACACTGTCTTGATCCAGCGAGCCGGAGACGTTATACCCGAAGTTGTAAAACCCGTTATAGAAAAAAGACAGGGCAATGAAAAAGAGATCATCGCCCCGACAACCTGTCCGGTATGCCATCATCCCCTTGCCAAAAACGACGGTGAAGTTGTCACCAGATGCCCCAATACGCTATGCGAGGCACAAAAACTTCGCGGGCTGATCCATTTCACTTCAAAAGCAGGCCTCGACATTGACGGGCTGGGGAAAAAATACGTCGAAAAGCTTTTCCAGGAAAAGATACTCCGAGACATCCCGGATATTTTTACTCTGCAGCATGATCAGCTGGCACAGCTTCCTGGATGGGGCGACACATCCGCAGCCAAGGTGCTGCAGGCAATACGCGAGAAAAAGAAACCACGCCTCAGCAGACTCCTGGCGGCTTTAGGCATCCGCTTCATTGGTGAAACAACTGCCGCTTTGCTGGAGCATCATTTTCACACCCTCACCGCTTTAGCCCAGGCCGACCAGGAAGATTTCCTTCACATTGACGGCATCGGAGAACGAACGGCACAGAGCCTGGCGGAATATTTCAGTGACCCCAGAACAAGAACCATCCTGCAGCGCCTGGAAGCCCTCGATGTTTCGCCAACAGCAGAACTGCGCGATACTTCAGGTAAACTCTCAGGATTACATTTTTTATTCACCGGAAGTCTTCACTCTCTCTCGCGAGACTAAGCCAAAAAAAAGGTCAAGGAACACGGTGGAGAAGTAGCGACGTCGGTAAATAAAAAGCTCACCCATGTTGTAGCAGGCGAAAAGCCCGGTTCCAAATTAACCAAGGCGGCACAACTCGGCAAAAAGATCATTACGAAAAAAGATTTCCTCAACCTTCTCGAAGAACCCTGAACTTCAGGACCAATTTCACTTTTCCTGGACGGCACATTAGACAGATTATAATGTTGTGTGATACTGTATAACAATAATTCGCAGAAACACTTTTCGGCAGACACTGCTTTTTTTGAGATTCGGAGAGAGACACACAAGATGAACAGTGTTCTCGTTGTTGAAAACAACCCTATAATAATGAAAATCCTTACCCTTCACCTCACGGCGGAGGGGTGCCGCGTAAGCACGGCATCCAACGGACTGGAAGCACTGCTCAAACTTGACGGCGAAATCCCGGATATTCTTTTTACCGATATCATCATGCCCAAGGTAAGCGGCGATCAACTCTGTGCCATTATCCGCAAAGACAAACGACTGCGCCACATATTTATTGCTGTACACTCCTCAACTTCACTGGAGGACAATCGTTCCATCCTTGGCCTGGATGCTGATGCGTATATAGCAAAAGGTCCGGCAATTGACCTGAAGAATCACGTCAAGGCGGTTATTGAGCAATATAAAAAAGGAGAACGGCGTAACCAGCAGACCATCGGTGCGGACACCCTCCACCCCCGAGAAATAACACGAGAGCTGCTGCTGGCCAGAAGCCATTATCAGGCTATCTTCAACAACGTTGCAGAAGCTGTGGTGGAACTTGATGAAAACGGTCAGATCGTTCAGGCAAATGTCGCGGCACAGAAGCTGTTTCGCAGAAATCTTCTCAAAATTCTTTCTACCAACTTTGTGGATCTCCTTAAAGGAGAACAAAGACAAACGGTTTGTGACTGGCTGAAAAACACCAGTAAAACAGCTCCCAAGGACGGCAGTAACTTCACATCCAGTTACTCTGCCCCTCTCCAAATAAACAACCGGAAGATTCTCCTCAACCTGGTAGTTATAGAAGAAGGAAACAGCTTTTTTTTCATCGGTATCCTGCAGGACGTTACCGTTCAAAAAAATACCGAAAAAATGCTTGCCCAAACCCTCAACGAGTTCAATGCCGTGGTCGATACCATTGACTTCGGTGTCTTGCTGCTCGACAACCAGTTAAGAACGCGTATCGTCAACCGGGCCTATCGCAGCCTCTGGCAACTTCCCAAAGAATTCACCGACCGGCAGCCCACAATGGAAGAGCTGATGCGCAGGAACAGCAGTGCCGGGCTGTACAACGTCAAAGATGAAGATCTGGACACCTACATAGAAGAACGTATTGAGACGATTCGCCGGGGAGGCATTGCGCCGATGGAACTGCAGAGAGCCGATGGCAAATGCCTCCGCTATCAGTGCGTCGTCCTGCCGGACGACGGCAGACTGCTCACCTATTACGACATTACCAGTCTGAAAAACACCGAGAAAAAACTGGAAGAAGCGCTTGAAAAAGTAAGCACTCTGGCCAACCACGATCCTCTGACAGGCCTTCCTAATCTTCGTCTCGCCAGAGAGAATCTGCTCAGCGCTCTCAACCTCTCCAGGCGAAAAGGCTGGATGGCTGCCATCATGTTCATCGACCTGGACGGATTCAAGGAAGTTAACGATCTTCACGGTCACGATATAGGAGACAAAGTGCTGACGGAAGTTGCCAAACGGCTGGTGGACACGCTGCGGCAAGTTGATACGGTTGCCCGCATTGGCGGTGACGAGTTTCTGGTAATACAAACCGAAGTCCACCACCGCTTTGCCGCTGCCAATGTGGCCGACAAGATCGTCAAAAGCATCTCGGAAACTTTCTTCATTGATGCTCTTGAGATTTCCATCGGTGCCAGTATCGGAATCGCCATATATCCGGAAAATGGCGAGGACAGCAGGGTACTGATGAAAAAAGCCGATGACGCCATGTATTATACTAAGCGTATCGGAAAAAATAATTATACGTTTACTCCCGCCTGAGTGCTGTCAGGAAGACAACTTTTTTTCTTCCAGCTCACTCCAGCGATTATACAAGACTTCAATTTCGCTTTGCAGCTGCTCCAGTTGCCGCCAACATTCCTCTAATTTTCCGGAGTCAGATGCAATTTCAGGACTAGCTATTTTGCAGCGCAGCTGCTCTTCACGTTTTTCCGCCTCTTCAATTTTCTTCTCCATCCCGTCAAATTCTCTCTGGTCGAGGTAGGAAAGCTTACCAGTTCTCTTTCGCTCCTGCACCTTGTCTTTTTCTGGTTTCGTTTCCGCCGGGTCCTGTTCGCCTTTCCCCTCCCCTTGCAGATGGGCCAGCCACTGCTGATAATCGGCAAAATACGCTGTTCCGCCCTGTCCGTCAAAGCCGATAAGCCTGTCACAAACCCTGTCGAGCAGGTAGCGATCATGTGTCACCAGAACCAGAGCACCAGGGAAATCCATCAGGCTTTCTTCGAGGACATCAAGAGAAGCAATATCGAGATCATTGGTCGGTTCATCAAGCAGCAGGATATCAGCAGGCTGCAGCATCAGCGAAGCAATCAGAATCCTGGCCTGCTCTCCGCCGGAGAGCTCACTTACCGGAGTTTCCAGCTGGTCCGGGCGAAAAAGAAAACGTTTTGCCCATGACACGACATGGACGGATCTGTCACGAAAGACAACAGAATCACCTTCAGGTGCTAAAGCGCGGCGCAGCGTAACAGAACCATCAAGAGCAGCCCTGTCTTGTTCAAACTCAACAATTTTCACTTTATCCGCCACCGTAACAGTCCCACCGTCAAGCGCAACATCTCCTTGATTCCCTGCGGCAGCCAGCACTTTCATCAAAGTGGATTTACCACAGCCATTCCTCCCTAGAAGCCCAAGTCTTGTGCCGGGTGAGAGCAAAACATCAAGATCGCTGAAAAGCTTATTCCCCTGATAGGATTTACAGAGTCCCACTGCTTCAAGCAATTTTTTCGTTTTCCGCCCTGTACCGCCGAAGTCTATACGAACATTTGAGACAGAGCGGTTTCTTTCTTTCACCTCGCTCAGCTCTTCCTGCAAACGATGTGCTTCCTCTATCCGATACCGCGCCTTGGTTGCCCGTGCTTTAGGCCCCCTGCTGAGCCATTCAGTCTCCCTCCTTACTTTATTGCTCAGCTGATTCTCTCTATTCAACTGCTGCTGCAGAAACATTTCCCTTTTTTCAAGGAATGCAGTGTAACAGCCGTTAATCTGCAGAGAACCGTCGGGATAAACAGCAGAGAGTTCAATCATTCTGGTGGCGCAGTTCTCGAGAAACTGCCTGTCATGACTGACCAGTATGAAAGCCTTTGGCCCATCGCTCAAACCTCCAGTCAATAATTGCTCAAGCCAGATGATACCCTCTATGTCAAGATGGTTGGTTGGCTCATCGAGAACCACCACTTCAGGGGATGCCAACAGAACACGGCAGATTGCCAACCTCTTTTTCCATCCCCCGGAGAGCATTTTGACCGGCTGAGAGTCATCAACAAATTCAGCCCTGCTGAGTATCGCCTGGACACGATTATGCACTTCGAGAGTGTCCAGCTTCTGTCCCGCCAGGGAACTCGTTAAATTTTCAAAAACACTCAGTTCCTCATCAAATATGTCGGTCTGAGAGAGATATCCGAGGCGGAGGTGTTTGTTTTTTTGGATAGTACCCTGATCAGCATCTTCGATCTCG
>JAZBNU010000437.1:0-5032 GCA_036350815.1 Desulfopila sp. | reverse complement strand
GCGGGAAAATTTCGCACCTTATTCATATCTCCGCGGACGGAAGCAAGTTTGGCGGATACAGCAGCCGCGGCTGCGGAACCTTCAACGACACATTGTGGAATGCTCTTCGGTCCGGAAAAGGCACCGCAGGCAAAAATTCCCTCCTTGGAAGTGTTAGCCGGGGCAAAATCTGAAGTAGAAGCAAAATTACCCACCGAGAGCTGAATGCCGGCTACTTCAGCAAGATCTTTCACATGATCTGGCGTTGTAAGACCAACGGACAGCACTACCATATCAAACAGCTCTTCCATCTGTCGCCCCTCCTCATTGATATAATGAAGACGGAGATCACCATTTCTGGAATACGGCTCCACCCCATGGACCCGACAACGGACAAAACGAACACCGTCTTCGCTTTTGGCCTTTTCCATATAGGCGTCAAAATCCTTGCCGTGGGTCCGCATATCCATATAATAAATGGCAGCCGACAACCCCGGCACATGCTGCTTGGAGACTACCGCTTCTTTTATGGCATACATACAACAGACAGAGGAGCAGTACCCATTGCCGCATCTGTTTTCATCTCGTGACCCTACGCACTGCAGAAAAGCTATTTTGCGAACCGGTTTGCCATCAGAAGGCCTGAGCAGACGCCCATCAGTAGGACCGGTGGCCGAAAGGAAACGCTCAAGCTGTAATGAAGTAATGACATTAGGAAACTTGCCATAACCCCACACCCCCGCACCGGTGGGATCAAATGCTTCAAAACCCGGCGCAAGAACCAACGCCCCGACCGATAGCTCATGCACCTTGCCTTCGTCATCGAACCGTATCGCCTGGGCAACACAGACATCTTCGCAAATCCCGCAGGCTCCAGGCTTTTTCAAGCGAAGACAGGATTCTGGATCTATCTGGTATTTCAGTGGAACGGCTTGAGCATATTTGACAAATATCGCTTTACGCTTTCCAGTTGAGGCATCATATTCGTTTTCCACTGATTTCGGGCACTTTTCAGTACAAATTCCACATGCTATACATCTGTCAACATCAACATAACGGGGCTTCTCCTGAACAGTCACCCGGAAATTGCCGGCAGTTCCGATGATTCTTGTAACTTCACTGAGTGTCAGGATTTTAATATTCAGGTGCCTGCCGCACTCAACCATTTTAGGCGCCAGAATACACATGGAACAATCGTTGGTTGGAAAAGTTTTATCGAGTTGCGCCATTGCACCACCTATGGCACCAGATTTTTCCACCAGATAGACAAAATACCCCGCATCGGCAAGGTCCAGAGCTGCCTGCATTCCGGTGATCCCGCCGCCCACAATCATCACCGAACCTACTTTGATGGGCTCATTCAACATGACCGATCTCCCAATTTTCAATTTCGCGGTGAAAATGACTATCTCTGTTCCACAAAGCTCTATTTCTCCATCCTGCTACGCCAAAAAACATCATTTCTTCCTGTTTATATTTGATTTTCAAGCATGAACTCCCGTAATCGGTACAGTGATTACACCCTCTCGGCACAGCGCAGCTCTTGGCAACTATCCGGGCAGCACCAGTGAATCGGCAACAAGCTCCCAGAGATATTTCACCTCAATATCGAGGTTATACTCCTGGATGAGTGACTTTTTCAGCTGGTCCCGACAGCCGTGACATGAGGCAATCACCAGCTCTGCTTCGGACTCGTTTATCTGACGTGCCTTCATCCGGCCAAAATAGATTCTCTCTGCGGCAAAAGGCATTGCCCAGGCACCACCACCGGCGCCGCAGCAATAGTTTGTCTGCCTGTTGGGCTCCATCTCCACCACATCGGTGCAACAGGCACGGAGTATTTCCCGTCCCCCCTCGAAATAGTCTTTCCCAAATGCTTTTAAAGATTTACGGCCATAATTACAGGGGTCATGATAGGCCGTTTTCTGCGGATGTCTTCGTTTGTCCAGTTGAATTCGCCCCTCGTTGATATACTTGAGAAGAAGATCAAAGAGGGTGCATATTTTGAACTCCTTTAACGCATCGGGATACCACCTGTTCAAACCATAGCGTGTTGCGTAGTAGGAGTGGCCTGACTCCGGCAGGAGGAGCACTTCACAGTTGAGCCTCCGCATATTATCCACAATCCGGCCAACCACGGTTTTCATGGACTCATCATCACCGGAAAAAAGACCCCAGTTTACACCTTCCCAGTTCTCAGACGAGATCGTCCAGGACTCTTGAGCAGCATAAAAGATTTTCCACCACCACTTCAGATCGTCAGGCTCGGCGAAAGGTTCCTTAGAGTTAACCTGTACAAGAATCCTTGCTCCATGCAGATCAATTGGTGTTACAAAACCAGGGCAGCTCTCCTCTGCAAGCTCGTGCCCTAATCCTTCCAGCAGAGCAATAAAGTCCTCTTTAGGGATACCGAGGTTATTGCCCCGTTCAAGACAGGTTATCACTCCTTTATGGATTGGGCCTGGAACAAGATCTCTTGGCCGCAGCGAACGCAGCTTCCGCATCAACAGCATTATCTCAATATTAGCAGGACATACATTTTCGCATTTCGCACACATGGTACATTTCCATGGCCAATCCGAGGCAATAAGGTCACGCTGCATTCCTAGAAAAGCCATACGCACGATTTTCCGGGGGTCCAGGCCATCAACACCTGCAATGGGACAGGCGCTGGCACATGTTCCACAGGTCAGGCAGGCATCGGCCCATTTCGGATCATCGTACATCTTCTGCAACGCTCCCCCGAGTTCAATAACAGGTAGTTCGGAGTTCTTCTGCTCCAGAGATTTGACGGTCTCAAGGTCCACATGACTGTTAGGACGAATGTGCGGTTTACGGCCAAACTTTTCACAAAGTTCCTGGTAATCTTCAAATTTCATGAGATATTTTCTGCCGGGTCCTTCCTTGGCAGCCAAGGTACCGGCATTAATCCAGTTTCGTATGGTATTCCGATGAACACCAAACTCTTCAGCCATCTCTGAGACTTTAAATTCATACATCATGCAGGATCACCTCGTTGCACTGTCAACAGAAAGAATCTGTAATATTGTTTCACAAGCAGTCGGTACAGCCAGTTTCATGCTTGGGGAAAGACCAGGATGAATCTCATTGGGAATATATTCTATCTGGGCCGCCAGAATGGTAACTGTCGTTCCGGTATGTTCTTCAATTTCGGATAATAAATTTACAGTGGGGAATTGGTGGAGAGAAAAATCGTGTGTTTTTAACGCCGGGATATCGGAGCTTGCGAGAAAAAACAGTTCGCCCGGGAGCCTGTCGGGTAAATCAACGGCATCCAGGATGATTATGCTGCCGGGGCAATCGTCAATCGCCAGAAGATAATCAAAAAGATACTCCCTGACACCCGTACTCGCATCTACAGCGGCAACAGCCTCACCAAGATCATACCGGGATTGCAGTTGCTCAATCACGGCCGGACCAAAACCATCATCACCCATGAGGGGGTTACCGCACCCAAAAATAACTGTCGAGTACTTTTTTTGTGCCATTGTGCAAACTATGCCCTGATTCTATTTTAAGTCTGATTGGTATCACACCGGGGCCGTTTGTTCAAGCACAATTCGCACATCAATAATACTTTTATTACACAAAAACAATATTTAATCTCAATCTATACCCAATAAAAACTGCTCCTTTGCCGTGCTCAGTACCCGTTTGGATTATTCCTCTGCCATTTCCAGGAACTTTCACACATCTCCTCAATACCCATTTCGGCCTGCCAGGCCAACTCCTTCAGGGCCTTGCTCGGATCGGCGTAACACTCAGCAATATCGCCTGCTCTTCTCGCTGTTATCCTGTAAGGAATCTTTCTGCCGCTGGCCTCCTCAAAAGCACGAACAATGTCGAGAACACTGTAACCTTTCCCTGTACCCAGGTTGTAAATGGAAAGACCATTCTCTGCCCGTATTTTCTCCAAAGCCTTGACATGTCCCCGCGCAAGATCAACAACATGGATATAGTCCCGAACGCCGGTGCCGTCTTTGGTGGGATAATCTCCTCCAAAAACAGAAAGCTCGGGTAACTTACCGACGGCCACCTGAGAGACATAGGGCATAAGATTATTGGGGACTCCGTCAGGGTTTTCACCGATACGTCCGCTTTCATGAGCTCCCACAGGATTAAAATACCGTAGCAGAACCACATTCCAGTTGTCTTTTGCCCTGCAGATATCCGTCAATATCTCTTCACTCATCAACTTGGTTCTGCCATAAGGGTTCGTACAGGAAAGAGGAAAATCTTCCTTGATGGGAACCATGGCGGGATCACCATAAACCGTCGCCGATGAGCTGAAAATAATATTTCCAACGCCATGTTTTTCCATCACTTCGCAGAGGTTTAAAGTGGCCTTGATATTATTGTTGTAGTAGAGCAGAGGCCTGGCAACAGACTCTCCTACGGCCTTTAGCCCGGCGAAGTGTATGACGCCGTCAAAAGGCGACGAGTTTTGAAAAACATTTTCCAGAGCCGCCAAGTCGAGCAGGTCGATTTCATGGAATAACAACGATCTGCCGGCAAGCTCCTCTACCCGGTGAATTGCTTCCCTGCTTGAGTTGCTCAGATTATCGACGATAACGACGTCATGTCCGGCGGCAAGCAGTTCCAGGCAGGTATGGCTGCCGATATAACCGGCCCCGCCGGTCACCAAGATATTCATATTTCCTCCAGAAAGGTTCGCTGCAAGAAAACTGCCGCAATTCGAAGACAAAGAGCCAAACGCCTGAAGTACGGATTCACAGGATTTTTTTTTGCAGTCTATTACATTAAACTCGACAAAATATCCGTTCTGCTTTTATTATTCAAGAATAATGGTGGCTGCGGTAAAGATCCTGTCGAGGCAAAATCCGCACTGCCCGTTCACTCACGGTGTCAATTACAGAGGTCTGCAGGCTGTCCTGCGGACTATCAAACACCTTGTTTTGAGCACTATCCCGGCCGGTACTGCACCTTGCAGTCTTCTGCAAACAGCACATGTACCGACACACACCTTTAAAGGAGAGCAACGTGCCCTACGTAAATATCAGAGTCGCAGGCG
>JAZBNU010000436.1:0-2382 GCA_036350815.1 Desulfopila sp. | reverse complement strand
GGGCATAGTCCGACAGACTCCTGATAGAAAAACTTTAATCAGAAGAATTGACGAATAGCGCTGTATTATATGAGAATCCAGGCCGTAAATCCTTTAGCGTATACTTACGCACGAACCTGACCAGCACCTTATGTAGAAATCGGATCCGATCTGCAAGTTTCGGTTGCGAGGTTTCGATTGTTATATCCTGTTCAACCTGCTGAAATGAGAGCTGAAGACGGGATATGTAATCCTCGGGAAACCCCCAGACTGGTCCATCATTTCTGACGAGCCCCCGTGTCCCCGGTGGCAGGTCGTACATCAAAGTCATCAGGACATCGCTTGAAACCCAGGGACTACTCCTGAAATACTGGTGTCCTTTTCCTGCATCCACGCCAACAGCCCTGCTGGCGTCAACAAGTCTCAGTCGATCCTCGTTAACCAAAGCTTCACCAATGACCGGTGATTGTTCCATGAATTCTATTGTCATCTGGCCTAACCGTTTATGGTCAAATATCCAATCCGAAGCTCCAAGAACAGAATCCTTCTCCGATGAATAGATCGACAGGCTCTTTACAATATCGAGTATTCCATCAAGATAGTAATTACCAATCAGTTGAGTAGATAAATCACCACTGATCAAAATGACATTGCCAAGACGAAGGCTCTGTCTGACTACATCATTGCTCTGACCGAAATACATCATGCTCAGGTCGTGGAGGGCCTGGGTCGTAACCCTGGTGCCCATACTATACCCTATAATATGAATATTTTCGGCATCTGTAGTATCTGAAAGATACTGAAGCAGCATTCGTAAGTGCCTGCCACTCCAATTTGCTTTTTCAGTGTCACCGAAATAAGCAGTGCCTTTGTTTGTTGCGGGCCAGGAATAGGCAATAAAGACCCCGTCATAATTCAGATAGTGCCAGAGTTCAGTAGATACGAGGATCGGATCTTCAAAGTTGGTGTTGTAGCCGTGGACATAAATGTAAATATTTTTTTGTTTTGAGATGGCGAGTTTATCATTGATATTCCCGGCGAATTTTCTGCCCACTTTCTCCGGTTCAGCAGCAACCGTAGCGGGGTCCATAAAGCGGTAATAACTCCGATCGAGTACCCCATACTCTTCTATTGAGTCGACCACCAGGGGATATTCTTTTTTTCGGTTCTTTAAGAGCGAAATTTGACGCAATTCTTCCCAACGGATATCATTTTCCCCTGAAATTTTAATATAGCTGACTCCAAGCCTGAGTAGAGATGAAGGAATCTCAGAATAAAATTGATTGTTGTCTCCTTCTCTGCTCGGCAACCTGTTGGTAACGTAAAGCAGTCCATTCCACGGGACCGATGCAACAGGATTGTCATCAGAAAAGGGATTAACCACGCCTGTGGTATAAACTTCTGGTGAAGGCATCATATTGACAGAATACGGTCCATTCCCACCACAGCCACTAAGAGCCAAAAGAAATACTGTGACTGTGGACTTGACCAAAATTGTTGAAAATTTCATGGACTGTTCCTTCTTAATTCATGCTACCTGAAGGGTGAACGACTTCCATCCCGGCCAGGTTAAAAAAAACGGCTTTACAGGAACGACTCAACTGGTAGCAGACGCACGAACCATACTGACAGATTAGTCCAGAAACCAGCATAAGGTTCATCTTTAAAGATTATTTCTTTTCCATTACGATTAACTTTCCACTGCAGAGAGCCGCTACTGTCAAGCGTAACCCGAAACGCTACTTTATCAATGTTTTCTATGAACGTTCGTGCGCTTTTGTCTGCCATCTCTTTGTTGAAAAAAAGTATTCCGATTTCATTGTTGATGTTGAGTGACCGCTGATCAAGGTTCATTGATCCGACAAACATTGACTTCCGGTCAAGGACCATTGTCTTGGCGTGAAGACTTGATTTGCTGAGTCCCGGTAGCCAACTGAGCCTTTTCAACACATCCTTTTTGATCTCTTCGTCAAGCTCATAAAGTTCAAGACCCGCACGAAGCAGCTGTTTTCGGTAGCGTGAGTAACCTGCATGGACGGCTGACACATCATTTGAGGCGAGCGAGTTGGTAAGAATGCGTATCCGCACCCCTTTTTCGCTGAGCCTGCATAGAGCGTCGGCGCCTCTTGGGCCAGGAACGAAATAGGGTGAGATGATAAGTAACTCCTCTTTCAAACTCTCCATGTAAGGCCAGAGTTGGGAAATAAGCAGATCCTCCCGCCAATTTTCTTCCCGCTCTTTTTTCTCTGAAGAGTCATGTATCACATGCGCCTCTCCCCAGTTGAGGCGAATGGTACCGGAATGTAGTAGACCTTTATTTTCCGAGTCTCTTCCGACGAGAGCCCATTGACCGTGCACCCGAAAAACGCCACTGGCCCCTGTATCCTCTCCCAGTCTGCCGCT
>JAZBNU010000435.1:0-7902 GCA_036350815.1 Desulfopila sp. | reverse complement strand
TGACAACCAACCTTGACTTGACCTATACAATGATCTGGGCTCTGGTTATTGCCAATATTGTAGGGACTTCTTTATGTCTCTGGTCAACCAATATCCTGGTGAAAATAGCCACGGTACGCATCAATCTGATTGCACCGCTGATAATTGTGGTGGTCTGTCTAGGAGCGTATCAGGCTACAAAGAGTTTTAGCGATTTAGTTGTGCTTATCATCATATCACTGTTGGGATGGGTGATGAAAAGACTTGGCTGGCCAAGACCTCCTCTGCTTCTTGGGCTGGTTCTCGCAGGAATTTTAGAGAATAACTTTTTTATTTCGTATCATGCCTATGGAGTAGACTGGCTAGCTCGGCCAGTGGTGATTTTTTCATTGCTGGGATGCGTACTGACTATCTTTTTGCAGGTTCGTCTGGCTGTAAAAAAGCGCCGTCAAAAAAGGGAAACGGTGGGAGAAACAAAAGAGTAAGCAGGAAGAGATTATAGAGGATATTTTTGGGCGAGGTAGAGGCAATTGAATATGTGTTTTTTTACTGTTTTTATAAAAAGTTGTCATTATGAAGATCAACTATAGCCTTCTGTTTACATGTTTTATTCTAGGAGTCACCGCGTATCTGATTTATGCAGCCTGGGACTGGCCGTTTGAAACCAAATTTTTCCCTTTGGCGATAGCGTGGGTCATTGTGGTTCTGTGTATAGCGCAGATTGCTGTAGATGTTTTTACCACAAAAAACCCAATCAGTTCAAAAGATCAAACCGGAGTGGTTGATTCCCCGGTGGAAGAAGATCTCGGCAAGGGGGAAACCATTTGGCGGATCCTTATCCCGTGGTTATGGCTTTTTGGCTTTATCGGCAGTATCTGGCTGATTGGTTTTGTGCTCAGCATACCTTTGTTTATTCTTGTATATATGCTGGTACAGGGCCGGGAAAGTTTTAAGGTATCGTTTACATGGTCAATTGTCGGCTTTGTATTCACAGTAGGTCTGTTCGATATGATACTCCATACTCACTGGGGAACTCCTTTCTGGAGTGGACCAGGGAATTTTGTTATGGAGCTCATATATCGTTACATCTCTTCAGGAGTTTAGTCTTAATTTTTCTAGGAAAGACTGAGAAGACTGATTTTTTTCACGTTGTTTTGTGAAAATAGATCAGTCTCCCGTATTCGAAGAAGAATAAAATCGATCTCCTAGCTACCCAGTCACTGGCAGCGTATGCGATTTGACTGAGCTTCGTACGCAATCAGATATCATATTGGAAAAGTAGTTATATTTATGGAAATATTTTTCCAAATACCTGAGCTGCTTTCAGTGTCTGCCTTTTCTGCGCTGGTAGTGTGCAGTTTCTTTACTTCAGCCATCACTGCCGCTTTTGGAATCGGTGGTGGTGTAGCCCTGCTGGCTATCATGGCAAATCTCATGCCCGCTGCAGCGGTAATTGCTATTCATGGTGCTGTGCAGCTTGGATCAAATGTCAGCAGGCTTAGTACTTTACGGGGATTTGCCGACTGGAAACTCGTTCTCTGGTTTTCTCTGGGAAGCTTGCTGGGTGGGATACTGGGGGCTCGTTTGGCTTTCGCCGTGCCGTCTCACTGGCTCCGGATTGCCATGGGGCTGTTTATTCTTTATAGCGCATGGCTGCCTTTTTTCAGGCTTGCAAAAAGCAGACAGTCAATAGCTTTTTTGGGGTCGATTACTGCTTTTCTCGCAATGATTGTCGGAGGAGTAGCACCTATTGTATATATAGTGGTTAAAGATTTTTTCGATGACAGGCGCGGTCTCGTGGCTACTCTTGCTGCTATGATAAGTTTTCAGCAGCTTTACAAAATCCTGCTCTTTGGCTTTTTCGGCTTTGCCTTCAATTCGTGGTGGGGGCTGATTATGTTAATGATACTGACAGGCCATTTAGGGACAATGACAGGCAGGTTCTTTCTCGAACGAATTTCCGCAAAACGTGTTGTACCGATTATGCGGGTGTTTTTGACACTTATGGCTTTGCGTCTGTTGTATCTTGGAGTGCTGGAATAAGGGAAATAACAATGGAATCACATGTGGAAACGATAGTAGAAAAAGGGATTCTCCTGGAAAAAGAGGCGCAGTTCGAAGAGGCGAAAGAACTCTATAAGGATATCCTGCAGCATGTCACCGACAAAGCAATTCTTGATAGAGTTCGATTGCGCTTAGAGGACATGGACGACCTGATTGCTGAGAAAACCATCTATCAACGTATTGATGAAAATGCAAAACGGGTGCTGACGGAAATAGGTATAGACATTACCGGCAACCAGATTCTTATGGATATTCTCCTGGAAGCCGATGCCATTGATTTTGAGAGTGAAACCGCGCTCTTTATCCCCCTGAAAAGGAGTTTTGTCGATCACTGCCTGGAGCAGGTACCCCGTGATATGCCTGGAGATCCGGGTATGAATACTTTCGGCACCGGAGCAACGTCGCCCTTTCTCAAACGGGCTGGTGAAGAAGAATTGCGCCCAGCCAACCGGGAAGAATATGAGGAAATAATCCGTCTGGTGGCTGAAAATCAGGATGTTGTCAATATTTTCAGTCTTCCGGTGGCCTGTGACAAAAGTATCTCCCTATTTGAAATTGCCCGGTTAATGGAGAGTGCCTATCAAGGGCTCAAAATGATTACCACCAATACCATGAGTGCTGACGAAGCGGCGTTTTTGAAAGGCAAGGACCAATGGATTGATGGTACCAGCCTGATTGCGTCCCTGGCTCCCATGAATAACATGGTGGAGCCATTTTTACGGAGTGCACGCACCGGCAACAACCTTCTGTTGATAGACCAGACGATTGCAGGCGTCTCCGGGGCAGGCAGTCCGGAGTCATTTCTGACGCAGAATCATGCCCAGGTAATGTTCATGATGATTATCGCCCAGACCGTCAATCCTGGGGTTCTGTGCGTGCATGGTGGTATTCCCAGCGTGACCGGGACGGGCGGCAGTCTCTCTTACAGTTCACCCCACCAAACCCTGATCAATGCAGCTCTGGCGAGGGTCAACATCTGGATTACCGGTTATCCTTCCGCTCAGACCGGAGGGAGTACCAGCCTGGCCGAGGTTTCTCCCGAGGCGGTGCTGGAGTCGGAATTGAGTCGCAACTCGCTGCGCAAGTACGGGGTCCATATTTTGCGGCATGCGATGGGGGCCCTGGGCAGCCTTAATTTTTTCAGTGTGGAAAAATTTCTGGAAGACTGCGAGCGGGAACGTTACTCCAGGAAGATCTTTGAAGAGTGCCCCGCCGATGCCGGCGTTCTGCCCCTGTATTTTCCAGGCGACAACCATGCATTTGAGGGTATTCGTGAGATAGCCGAGAAAGGTAACCCCAAAACTGCAGAGCATACGCTGAAAAATGTAGATTCGTTCCGTCTGTGGGAAAAGGCAGTCAGTAGCGCTGCTGAAAAAAAACTGTACTGCCCCCAGCTGAACGATACAGTGCTGGAGGCAATTCGCAGTGGAGAAAGAGTGTATTGATGAGTCTATCCATGATACGGCTTTTCCGTAGTCAGGAATCTACCTGTTGTTCAGTACGGCCTTGAAAGCCAGTAGCTTTGTTTTCCCGCGCATTATCTCTTTTTTTGTCGCAATCACAAATAGGTATCGGATACGTCTGTTTGCTGCACTCTCTGCAGATGATGGCACTGCAGAGAGCTGTCCTCTGGTATGCGGTTTCCGGAATAACCATATTGCCGCATTGCGGACACTTCTTTCGTCGCCCATATCCCTGATCATTGAAGGTTACAAGATAGTTGCATTTAATCCTAACTGTCATCGGAGATACGCTCCTCGGAGAAGAATGATTTTAAGGTACATTGCGATTAGAAGCCTGTTACGTGAAAAAAAGAGCAGGACAGTGCTATACTATCTATACTAAGTAAAAAGTCTGATGCTGTGTAGAACAAAATTCCCTGTTAGGTTGCGGTACTATCCAGTATCATACTTTGTACTCTTCAACAATAGGTATAAACACCTAAAATTCACTAGGTGATATTACCCATTCTCTATAAACATCATATAATCTTATAAGGTTATTGTTTTTTTGTTGGGGAAAGAATCTCGGCTTAAAATGTTTGAAACTGATTTTTGTCGTGAAAAAGACGAAACAAAGTAATGCGCCATGAGTTGACAGCTCATCAGAGGGTGGTTACTCTCAAATAGGAATCGATTCTTAATAAGTGGGTGGTTATGAAAATTGACAAAAATGAAGTTGCCGCACGGATGCTGCGCTTTGAGACGGTGTGCCGCGATAAAGGGATAAAGTTGACCCAGCAGCGTAAGGAAATTTTTCGTGAGGTTGCTCAGACAGGGGACCATCCGGATGCCGATCAGGTTTTCCATCGTGTCAGGACGAGAGTGCCCACAGTCTCTCTTGATACGGTGTATCGGACTCTCTGGCTGCTGAAGGATCTTGGAATGGTGGACACGCTCAGTTCAAACCGTGAACGAACCCGTTTTGATGCCAATCTGAAAAACCATCATCATTTTGTCTGCAGTGAGTGTGGTTTCACTGGTGATTTCTATTGTGATGACCTTGAGAATCTCAGGATTCCTGATCTGGTAGGTTTTTATGGTAAAATAGAAGCAACCCACCTGGAAGTTCGCGGTGTCTGCCGGGAATGTGCTGAGAAAAGAAAATGAAAAGTGTGTATCCATAGACCAAAAGGTCAGGCGGATAGATTTGGCTTCATTGTGTTGTGGAGGGAGAACGACATGGTGTTTTGGCTGAAATACAACAACAGGAGGAAACAGTATGAGTGATGAGAGCAAATGTCCTGTAACGGGAGCAGTGAGCAGACCCACCGCAAGTCGTGGAAGGTCAAACCGAGACTGGTGGCCGAACCGATTGAATCTTGAAATGTTGCGGCAACACTGCCCCAAGACTAACCCGATGGGAGAAAATTTTAACTATGCAGAAGAATTCAAAAGCCTGGATCTTGAGGCATTGAAGAAAGATCTGCATGAGCTGATGACGGATTCGCAGGACTGGTGGCCGGCGGATTACGGTCACTATGGTCCTATGTTTATTCGCATGGCGTGGCACAGCGCAGGCACCTACCGTACCGCAGACGGCCGGGGCGGCGGCGGGACCGGGAATCAACGTTTTGCTCCCGTCAACAGCTGGCCGGATAATGTGAACCTCGACAAGGCCCGCAGGCTGCTCTGGCCGATAAAACAGAAGTATGGCAGGAAAATTTCCTGGGCGGATCTGATGATTCTCACCGGCAATGTCGCTTTGGAGTCAATGGGATTCAAAACCTTCGGTTTTGCCGGTGGACGGGAGGATATCTGGGAGCCTGAAAAAGACATCTACTGGGGAACAGAAGATACCTGGCTGGCCGATAAGCGCTACTCAGGAGACCGGCTTCTTGAAAATCCTCTTGCCGCCGTACAGATGGGGCTTATTTATGTCAACCCGGAAGGGCCTAATGGCGAACCGGATCCGGTAGCCTCAGGTCGGGATGTTCGAGAGACCTTTGCTCGCATGGCCATGAACGATGAAGAGACGGTTGCACTCACCGTTGGTGGGCATACATTTGGAAAATGCCATGGCGCGGGCGATGCCTCACTGGTCGGACCGGAGCCTGAGGCCGCCGGTATCGCAGAGCAGGGCCTTGGCTGGAAGTGCAGCCACGGCACCGGCAAAGGAGGCGATCAGATCGGCAGCGGTCTGGAAGGCGCCTGGACGCCGACTCCGACCAAATGGGATACCAGCTATCTTGATATGTTGTTCGGCAATGAATGGGAACTGACCAAGAGTCCCGCAGGTGCCTGGCAATGGACTCCGAAAGAGGCGACTGACAGAAATCTCGCTCCTGCTGCGGATGATCCGTCAAAGCGCGTTCCAATCATTATGACCACCGCAGATATGTCCATGCGGATGGATCCGATATATGAGCCGATAGCGCGGCGCTTTCATGAAAACCCGGAAGAGCTGGCAGATGCTTTCGCCCGTGCATGGTTCAAGCTGACCCACCGCGATATGGGACCTCGTGCCCGCTATCTCGGCCCCGAAGTTCCGGAAGAGGAGCTGATCTGGCAGGATCCTATCCCTGCAGTCGATCATGAGCTGATTGATGATGCCGATGTTGCTGTGCTCAAGGCGAAAATCCTGGATTCGGGCCTGTCTGTCTCCGAGCTGGTGTCAACCGCCTGGGCGTCCGCTTCAACGTTTCGTGGTTCTGATCTGCGTGGAGGAGCCAATGGTGCCCGTATTCGTTTGGAGCCCCAGAAAAACTGGGAGGTCAACCAGCCTGAGAAGTTGAAGAAAGTGCTGCCTGTACTGGAAAATATTCAGAGCGGGTTCAAGAAAAAGGTTTCTCTGGCGGATCTTATTGTCCTGGCTGGATGCGCCGGTGTTGAGCAGGCCGCTAAAAATGGAGGCTGTGAGGTGAAGGTTCCATTTACACCCGGGCGAATGGATGCATCTCAGGAACAGACCGACGTAGACTCCTTCTCGTATCTTGAACCGGAAGCGGATGGTTTCCGCAACTATCTCAAGAGCAAATATACCGTTCCGGCAGAAGAGATGCTGGTCGACAAAGCACAGCTGCTCACTCTGACTCCGCCGGAGCTGACGGTTCTGGTGGGTGGCATGCGTGTTTTGAATACCAATGCAGATCAGTCCCAGAACGGTGTTTTTACCGACAGGCAGGATGCTCTCACAAATGACTTTTTTGTCAATCTGCTTGATATGGCGACAACCTGGAAAGCTGTCAACGAAGAGGAAGATCTCTTTGAAGGACGTGATCGCAAAACCGGTGAACTCAAATGGACGGGCACCCGGGTTGATCTGATTTTCGGCTCAAACTCGGAACTCCGTGCCCTTGCGGAAGTGTATGCCAGTGCGGATGCGCAGGAGAAGTTTGTCGAAGATTTTGTGGCGGCCTGGAACAAAGTGATGAATCTTGATCGCTTTGATCTTCCCTAGAGCTGGTACACGTATGCCTGAAGCTTTCTGAGGAGAAATCCGGGAAAGTATACATCCTCAGAGAGGCAATTGCGGCGCGGTGTTTCAATATGGTTTGAAACACCGCGTTGTTTGTTTTTAGAAATTGACACAATGTTCATGATAAACTGGGGTTAAATGACCTTTTGATAAATGTGGGCTTGATTCACCGGTTGCATTGACCTTTCTCGCTTTTTGAGGTAGCTTTTCTTTGCCGTATCTGATTCAAATTCCATAAAGGTGGTGTCTGCTTACCAGGGTAAGTGTATTATGAAGACAATTAACGCATTAAAAGAGCAAATAGAAAAAACACAGAGTATTCTGGCAGAATCCCGTGAAAATTACGAAAAAAATCCTGAGCAATATAGTGCACAGCTGCTTTTGCTGAGTACCGAAAATCATCTTGCTGATCTGCTGAAGGAATTGGATTATGTAACGAAGAAAAATACTTAGAAGTCTGTTGGAGTATGCCTTTTCGTCCATATCTTCGTTGTTTCCAGAAAATCAATACCCGCCAATATCGAATACACGGCTGCAAGGCAGAGCATTCTTCAAAAGTATCTCAAGGTATCTTTTTTATGCCACCAGACGAAATATGTTGTGTTTTTACCTTTCTCTGGGTACATAGCCTGTGCTGATTCCTCAGCGTGTCGGTCTCGTTTTCTTTTGAGATCGTAAGATTTCTATTCCCCCATGAGAAAGATAATGCTGCTGGAGTTGGAAAAGCAGGTATTGGAGCTTTACCGCAAAGCTGATAGTGCAGTCTCTAGGTATCGCAGCGCTGCAGGCCTTTTCTGCCCGACCGGCTGTGTGGAGTGCTGCCGTTCCAAAAAGGTTGAGGCCACGGCTCTGGAGATGGTGCCGCTGGCCTTCCATCTTTTCAGGACAAATCAGGCAGAACTGCTTATCAAGCGGATGGAGAAAGAAGAAGGCGTCGAGTGT
>JAZBNU010000434.1:0-4867 GCA_036350815.1 Desulfopila sp. | reverse complement strand
GTGATAGTGGTATCGGCGGATTTATGCCTCTGTTCTTTCGTACTTTTTACCTAATGAGATAAAGGCTGGTTGAGGAATTACCGGTCGATGGAGGGATCTGAAAAAGGACCGATGTGAAAGGTCATTTGCACTGCATTTTACACTTTAAAAAAACGGTTCCCGTTCTGACGGGAGCTGTATTTGATATTAAAATCTGTCCCTATGGCAGCGCAAATCTGCTCGGGACACCTAGAGGAGAATTATCGTGGATACTTTGAAAATCAGAGAACTTATGAGTTCCGTGGACCAGTTTCCCCGGATTTCCACCCAGGCAAATTTTTATGAAGCTATCCTGGCTCTGGAAACGGCGGAAAAGGATTTTGGTGAGGGAAAAGCAGGACAGTGCGTTCTGCTGGTGGAAGATCAGAACGGCAGGATCGTGGGTAAAATCTCTCCTATGGATGCCATCAGAGGGTTAGAGCCTAAATACGACAAAATCGACAGCCTGGCAGATACTATTCGCTATGGCGTGCCCCAGGCGGTCGAGTCCATGAAAGATGATTATCGCCTCTGGCAGGAACCCCTCAAAGATTTATGCCGTAAGGCTGTCAGCCTTAAGGTGGAGAGCCTGTTGAGTCAGCCGGGACCGACTGAATCCGTCAAACTTACAGAAAGCGTGGATTCGGCACTACATCTTTTTGCCACTACACGGCACCACTACCTTTTCGTCATGGAAGAGGAAAGTATCGTCGGCGTGCTGCTGCTGGCCGATGTTTACAAAGCCATCTGTAATATCGTCAAAGCCTGTCAAATCTGAGAATCGTCTCGGCAATTCAGGTCAGACTACAGTATAGAGACATTGTGATAATACAACCTTTTCGAGTAATCCCAAAGGAGGCCCCGGAGTGAGTGCTGCAATTCCTAACAAGTTAAATATTAAGAGACTGATCTTTCTTTTCACCGGCATAGTGCTGTTTGCTATTGTCTACTATTCCCCCGCCTGGCCCGATGCGGTTGACCCCATGGGCAAGGCTTTTGTTCTCTCTTTTGAAGGAAAGGCAGCGATAGCGCTGTTCCTGCTGGCGGGAACCTGGTGGGTTTTTGAGGTATTGCCCATTGGCGTCACTGGCCTGGCTATTGGTGTGGTCCAGGCTCTTTTCTTTATCCGGCCAGCCAGCGATGCTTTCAAAGACTTTATGGATCCATCGGTACTGTTTATTTTCGGTTCTCTGATCATAGGTGCTGTTTTTACCAAGGTCGGGATAACCAAACGACTGGCCTATAAAATGCTGATTATCGTGGGAGAGCGAACCTCGATGATCTATCTTGGCTGTTTTGTCGTTACCGCCCTGTTGACCCATGTCATGGCACATACCGCCGTAGCAGCCACCATGTATCCCCTTCTCCTTTCCATTTACGCTCTGTACAGTGAAGAAGAAACTCCCACCAAGTTTGGAAAGGGACTGTTTATGGGGATGGCCTTTGTTGCCGGTGCCGGCAGTATTATCACCCTGCTGGGTGCTGCCCGGGGTATTGTCGCCCTTGGATTTTATGAGGAGATTACTCAAAAGACCGTCTCCTTTTTTGAACTGACCTACTATATGTTTCCCGTGGGCTGGATTATGGTCTTCGTCCTCTGGGGCTTTTTTATGATTTTCTTTAAGCCGGAAAAGGCTGTCATTCCCGGATTGCGGGAAAAGGCCCGTCATCTCAGCGCGGAAATGGGCCCGTTTACCCGCAATGAAATTATGGCTACGTCCATTATTGTCGGGGTTATTCTGTTTCTTTCTCTGCAGTCCTTTATTCCTGCCCTGCAGCCTTTCAACAAGGCAGCCATTTTGCTGGTATCCACGATCCTTTTCTTCATAGTGGGAATTCTCGATATCAGAGATCTGGAGGATGTTCCCTGGAATATCATTCTGCTCTTTGCCGGTGCTATGAGTATGGGCTTCTGTCTCTGGCAGACCGGTGCGGCGGAGTGGCTTGCCATCAACTGGCTCGGATTCTTTGCCGAAGCGCACTGGTTTGTTTTCGTCATGGCCATCGCCTTTTTCGTTATGCTGATGACCAACTTCATCATGAACGTGGCCGCCATCGCCATTTCCGTGCCGGTTGCCCTGGTTGTGGCTCCCTATCTGGGTGTCGCGGCTGAAGTTATCGTTTTTGCCGCCCTGGTAACCGCAGGTATGCCCTTCCTCCTGCTGGTGGGAGCGGCACCCAATGCCATCGCCTATAACTCGAAGCAGTTCACCAGCGGTGAGTTTTTCGCCTACGGTATTCCGGCCAGTATCCTGCTTCTTGCTCTGGTGGCCCTAGCGGTATTGTTGATCTGGCCGCTGCTGGGTATGCCGATTCTAATTCAATAACCCAGAACAGTTTACAGGCTGATACCTGCTCCGTTTCTGCTAACGAAGCGGAGCAGGTTTTTATGGGCAGTTTGGTATGCATGTCTTTCTTCTTCATTGTGCTGATATCTTCTTTCCGATCTTTCACACAACCTTTGCCCTGTTCAATGTTTTTGGCTGGATCTGGCCGAAAACACGCAAACTTAATCTTTTTACCCTGGTACTCACAGCTGCATCCTGGTTTATTCTCGGTATGTTTTTTGGTATAGGCTATTGCCCGCTTACCGACTGGCACTATCGCATCCTCATCAAACTGGGACATGACAATCTGCCGTATTCCTATATTCAGTTTGTCACCGAACGACTTACTGATTTCCATCCTTCACCGCAGCCCACCGAAATCGTCACCGTTGCTGTGCTCTGTATTGCTTTTGCCTGCTCCCTCTATTGCAACTATCGGGATTGGAAGGCTTCCTCAAGGTGAAGCAACTAGTTGTCAGGAAACGCCGCCGATATTCACCTTCAGGTTCAGACCCTTTCTGTGAGATTTTTACGAAACAGGTACCTCAGCTTACTTACAGTGCTTATAATTTTCATTGATACGAAATTGACATTCTCGTCAACATTGGAATCTACAGAATACGCTTTGCCTTGCATGAGGTAGTTCTTTTTGCGAGAATAGAATAGCAGCTCGCTTGGTATTTTCACGATTACCTGGACGAGCAGTATGTATAGTATGATTTGCAGAGTGGCGCACTTCGACCTGGAGGAGAGGATGATATTTAATACATGTAGCTTTGGTACCGGAAAGACCTCATCTCGACAGCAGAGACTTTGGCCGTGGCTGATGATATTCCTTGCCGGTCTGCTCCTTTTCCTGGCAACAGGCAGTCGAAAAGTACTGAGCGAGGAAGAAAACGCGGCTGACCAGGGACACGGTCTGATTCTTACCATTCAGGGCGCCATCGGTCCGGCCACAAAGGACTATATCATTCGCGGCCTTGAAAAAGGGGCCCAGGAAAAAGCCCGCATTGTCATAATCCAGATGGATACTCCCGGCGGTCTTATGAGTTCCATGCGCGATATTATTCAGGGTATTCTCACCTCACCTGTTCCTGTGGCCACCTATGTCAGTCCTTCAGGTTCCCGCGCTGCCAGTGCAGGAACGTATATCCTCTACGGCAGTCATATCGCGGCCATGGCACCTGCCACTCATATGGGCTCCGCCACTCCGGTACAGATGGGTGGTTTACCCGGCATGCCGGAAGATAACAAAGAGGAGCAGGATTCTTCCTCCGACAACCAGAATGATACTGGTGCCGACACAAAAGAAAAAAAGAGTGATGACGCTGGTGAACGAGAAGAGCAGGCGGAGCAGAAGGGTGATAAATCTGCAGGGAAAAGTGAAAGTGGTTCCGCCATGGAGCGGAAAACCCTTGAAGATGCAGTAGCCTATATTCGGGAACTGGCGGTAAAGCATGGTCGCAATGCTGATTGGGCCGAAGAGGCGGTACGCCAGGCTTCCAACCTGGGGGCAGAGGAAGCCCTGGAGAAAAATGTCATTGATGTGGTGGCAGATGATATCGATGACCTGTTGTCTCAGATAGATGGACGCAGCGTAGCCATGGAGCAGGGACAAAAAATACTCGATACTGCGGGTATTACTGTAACGCGCCAGGACCCTGACTGGCGAACCCGTCTGCTCTCAGTCATAACTGATCCCAATATTGCTTATTTTCTCATGATCATAGGTTTTTACGGCATCCTTTATGAGTTTATCAATCCTGGCGGTCTGGTATCCGGTGTTGTTGGAGCAATCTGTCTGATTCTGGCGCTTTTTGCCTTTCAGGTTCTTTCGGTGAACTATGCCGGTCTTGCTCTTATCATTCTCGGGTTGATTTTTATTGTGGCAGAGGCCTTCATGCCAAGTTTTGGCATTCTCGGCATAGGCGGGGTGGTGGCATTTGTGGCCGGCTCGATTATCCTGATGGATGGCTCCAGCCAGCAGGTTTCTCTTCCTTTGATAGGCGGCACCGCAGCTGTGGCGGGCGGCTTTATGCTCTGGACGGTGGGGCGGGTGCTGTCGCTGCGGCGACGAAAGGTGGTCAGTGGGGTCGAGCAGATGACCGAAGCAGCAGCAGTGGCACTGGATGACTTTACTGCACAGGCGGATGGCTCTTATGGTGGTCACGTGAAGCTCAGCGGTGAGCGCTGGAATGCCTTTTCTGACCACCCGATCAGGAAGGGGATGCATCTCCGGGTTCTTCAGGTCAAAGGACTTTCGGTGCAGGTCGCGGAAGCTGAAATTGAATAAAACACCAGTTTTTCAGGGATATTTCAAACACACTTACAAGAGGAGGATTTATGTTAGTTGATCTCAGTCCATACCTAGCTCCAATAGGATTAGTTGTGATTCTTCTGGTTTCGGCCATTCGTATTCTGCCGGAATATGAACGTGGGGTGGTTTTTTTCCTGGGGCGTTTTCAAAGTGTTAAAGGACCGGGGCTGATCATCGTCATACCTGGTCTGCAGGTATTGAGAAG
>JAZBNU010000433.1:0-20626 GCA_036350815.1 Desulfopila sp. | reverse complement strand
AACCTGTTATCATTCTTGACATGATAATATTCTTCATGTAGCCTTTTCTCAGAATGCTACGGTAACGGTACATTTTTTCTCTATTAACAACAACGTGAAATTTATTTATGGAAAAAAACAAACAGTTGGAGAAAGAAGTTGTTCCAAATAAAAAAATAGATGCTACCAACTTACATAGTCCTATCCCTCTTCTTAGATTAAAAAAAGAACTTGCCGTAATGAGTTCTGAAGAAATACTTGAAATAGTATGTAATGATGGAGGATCGGGCGACGATATTGCTAACTGGTGTTATAAACAAGGCCATACCTTCCTTGGAGAAAAAGCTGCACCGGAAACTTCTTCCTATTTTGTCCAAAAACAGAAATAGCATCTATAAATGTATACAGTATTACTAAATTTTTTTACTGATATTGTTCCAGCTCTTTAATTACCTGATTGTATAACATTGGTCTCAATATTTGAATTTTACTTTTATCTGCTCCGTATAAAACTCTGTTTGTTAACAGAACCACCACTCTTTTCTTTACAAGATCTATCCAGAACGATGTTCCTGTAAACCCCAGATGACCTATGGTTTTATCAGAAAACCTGCTGCCGCATGAGGGGGTTTTACCATTGGGCACATCAAAACCATATGGCCATTTTTTCTTATATTTTTCATACAGAAAAAAATTGAGATCCACTTGATTATAGTTTGGATGTTTTCCCTGGGATAATGCTGACATAAGCAAATGCTCACACAACCCCATAATTCCATCAAGTGTGGAAAATAGCCCGGCATGTCCTTGAATGCATCCTGCAGCCCTGCAATTATCGTCATGAACTATTCCACGAAGAGTATTTCCCGACCAGGAACATAAGCCAGTTTCAGCAAAATTTTGATTATTTTGAGGTTCTTGATATCCATACACAAAAAATCTATCTTTTAATTGTATTGGTTCTATTATTTTCTCAATCCAGTACGCTGGTAGGGGTAAGCCGCTTTTCTTCTCAATTATTTTTCCTAAAAGTATAAAATCAAGATCACTGTACATATACTCTTTTCCTGGATGGGTTTGTAATTTCTCCTCCAGTATTAAATTTGTGAGCAGATCTTTTTTATCATAACCTGATATATCTTTCATTTTTTTAAAGTATTCCCTGTGAGCCGGTAACCCCGAGGTGTGACTCAATAAATGCTTCAATTGTATATTTTTTTTGTCTGAAGGAACGTGAATCAAGTTGACGAGTCTTTCATCTATTTCAATTTTTTTATCTTTCAAAAGAGGAAGCAAAGAAAGCAAAGTAACCAGTGGCTTTGTCAGTGATGCTACATCAAAAAACGTATATTTATCTATGCTTGTACTTTCTCTTTCCCTACCGGTTTTTCCTCTATACATTTCAACTCTTTTCAAACCGTCTTTTGCAATATATGAATATCCTAGAGCACAGCCTGAAAAAACCTCATTATTCAAACTGTTTAGTAAAATTTCTTCTACTGTTGTTTTTTTCTTGTCTAGCATAAAAAGAGAGAAGGTTAAATATCTATAAATGAGTTGAATTTTTTGCCTTTTTCCACTAGATTAGGAACCTATTATAAAATATTTCATATAGTTGTTTTTTTTCATTAAATTTTATGAGCTTTTGCTTTTATAAACACTCTCTAAAACCCTGATGTTGATTGTTTCCTTAGTAACAGTGTTTAATGCCTGTTGATAAGTGGTTATTAACAAAAAACAGATACATGTCGACACCTTCTTTGTTTAAAACAATCTTTTAAAAATTATACACTTAAATACATTTTAAACATGTAAACCAGCTTAATAATAATAATAAGAAATATATACTAATATAAAAGAAAAGGACAGCATATGGGACTTAATTGTACTGTTTCTAAAGATGATCTGCAGGAAGGATTGAACAGTCTACAAAACATAACGAACAAAAAGGGTACACTTGCTATTCTTGCCAATGTTCTTATAGAATCATCCAGTAATGGAATAGTTCTGACTGGAACCGATTTGGAGGTTGGTTCCCGTCTTTTTGTCCCCGCAGAAATACGAGAACAAGGTTCATTAACACTCCCGTCTAAAAAGGTATTCGAAATTGTAAGAGAATCAGGTTCATCTGAAATTACCATAGAAGAGACGGAAAACAGCTGGGCTGTCATTAAAGCTGGTCTCAGTACATACAATCTTGCCGGTATAGCAAGTGATGAATATCCAGAATTTCCAGATTATGAGGAAGATACCTTTCTCTCCTTCCAATCCCATATTTTTCTTGATCTTATTGATAAAGTTATTTTTTCGATAGCGAGTGAACAGGAGAATATTTATTCTCTCACCTCTGTTCTGTTCGAAAAAGAAAAAAGAGAAGGTCAATCCTATCTTCGTATGATTTCTTCAGATGGTCACAGACTCTCCATCATTGAAAAAGATGTTGCCACAGATGTCGATTTTCTTGAAATAAATGAAGTAACTCTTATCCCGAAAAAAGGAATTCAAGAACTTAAAAAATTTTGCGAACACAGAGATACTATAGAAATATCTTTTGAAAAAAAGCAGATGGTGGTTCGCGATGGAGAAGCTGTGATGATAATTCGCCTGAAGCAGGGAGAATTTCCACAGTACAGAGCAATAGTTGATGCCGTTCAACTTGATAACTGTCTAGAAATAAGCCGGATTCCATTCCTAGAATCATTAAAAAGAATAAACCTTTTTACAGAAGACATATTTCACACCATTCAGCTTAAAATTGAGAATGGTGTAATGATACTCTCATCGCAAAACGCTGATTTAGGAAACGCAAAGGACGAACAGGAAGTTGTCTATAATGGTGATCCCCTGGTTCTTGGATTCAATTGCAGATATTTTATTGAAACCCTCCAGGTTATGGAATGCGATACCGTTAAAGCGTATATCAACTCAAATAATAGTCCATGTCTGATGAAGTCTGATAAAGATAAAGGATTTCTCAGTATAATTATGCCCATGCAACTCTAGTAATACTCTGATGAAAAGTATGTCATTCGGCTGAAATGAAATTTTAAACAGGCGTTTGAGGGTACTTTATATCTCTATTATAAACTGCCTGGATCAAAGAAAGGTCCAGGTCGGAAACAAAAACTCATTTGTTTCTCTAATTTTTTTTGAGAAGGTAAAAAAGTGACTGAAGATAAATCAAAATATAGTGCGGAAAACATAAAAGTCCTCGATGGGCTTGAAGCTGTTCGAAAACGTCCTTCCATGTATATTGGCAACACAGCCCAGGAAGGACTGCATCATCTCATATGGGAAGTTGTCGACAATAGTATAGATGAGGCCTTGGCTGGACATTGCAAGAGGATAAGGGTCACTATTCATGAGGATAATGCTGTATCTGTAGAGGATGACGGCAGAGGGATACCCGTTGAAATGCATCCGACGGAAAAAATATCCGCTCTCGAACTTGTTATGACAACCTTGCACGCTGGAGGTAAATTTGACCACTCAACCTACAAGGTCTCCGGAGGGCTTCATGGTGTAGGTATTTCTGTAGTAAATGCCCTTTCAATAGAGGCAACTGCCCGGATCAGACGAAATGGACATGTTTACCTGCAAAGATATGCTTACGGTCAAAAAACAAGTGATGTTGAAGTCATTGGGAGCAGCGAAAAAACAGGAACACTTATTCGTTTTAAAGCTGATCCGGAAATATTTACCGAATCAACAGTATACGACTATGATCTGGTAAAAAATCGTCTGCGGGAACTGGCTTTTCTTAATAAAAATATACGAATCTACCTTAAAGATGAAAGAAGCGGCGCTGAAGACAAGTTTCATGCCGAAGGCGGGATTAATTCCTATGTTGAGTACCTCAATAGAAAGAGAACGCCTCTTATCCCGGAACCTATTTTTATTTCAGGAGAAAAAGACGATGTAATAGTCGAAATTTCCCTGCAGTATTTTGATGGATACTCAGAACGTCTCTTCTCTTTTGTTAACAACATAAACACCAGAGAGGGAGGAAGCCATGTTGCCGGTTTTCGTTCAGCTTTGACCAAATGTATTAACAGATATGCAAGTGACGATATAATACCCAAAAATTTACGGGAAAAGATGGGAGGAGACGATGTAAGAGAAGGGCTTACCTGCGTAATTTCTGTTCATGTTCCTAATCCACAATTCGAAGGACAGACCAAAACCAAACTGGGGAATTCTGAGGTTAAGTGGATTGTAGATTCTATCTGTACAGAAAAATTAACACTCTTCTTGGAACAGAATCCTCAGATAGCTAAGAAAATTCTTACGAAAGTAGTGGAAGCAGCGCGAGCACGAGAAGCTGCTAAAAGAGCACGGGATCTCAGTCGAAAAAAGGGTTCCACCAGTTTGCTGATGGCCGGCAAACTTGCAGAGTGTCAGGAGAAAGATCCTGCAAAACGGGAAATATTTATTGTTGAGGGTGATTCTGCCGGAGGTTCAGCTAAACAGGGGAGAGACAGAAAAACCCAGGCTATACTGCCTCTTCGTGGAAAAATAATGAATGTCGAAAAGGCTCGTTTCGACAAAATACTGGGCAGTGAAGAAATTAAGCAACTCATAGCTGCTCTTGGCTGCGGGATAGGAAAAGATGAGTTCGACGTCAATAGTCTGCGATATCACAAAATCATTATAATGACGGATGCTGATGTTGATGGTGCTCATATTAGAACGTTATTGTTGACATTTTTCTATAGACAAATGCTTCCTATAATTCAACAGGGGTTCATCTATATAGGTCAGCCTCCTCTGTATCGTTTAGGGCGCGGTAAAAAGGAAAAATATTTTCTTGAAGAGAGCCATTTGAACAGCTATCTCTTTGAAGAAGCGAGCAGACGTATGAGCATAGGCTTTCAAGGAAGTGATGTTTTTCTTGAAGGTGAAGAAATGGTGCGTCTTCTGGAAAATATTTCAGTTTATGAAAAAATTGTTAATTATCTCAGTAGAATGAATATTTGGGAAGATATGTTGTTTTTCCTTCTCTCACATAATGTTAAATCTGCTGATCAATTCAATGACGAAGCTTTTGTTAAAGAACTTATCCATGAACTTGACGCGGAAAAACTCATTATTGGTAATATTCGTTCATGTCGCTGGCGACCTGATTGCTACGATGTCGACATAGCAATCCGAGGGAAAGTTCAGGAAATGATGACCTTAGGACCAGAGATTCCTCTTATTAAAGAATACAGAACTGCGCTTGAACTTTTTCCAGCAATTAAAGAATACCTCAAATCTTCCTTTATTCTGAGACTATCGCCAAAAAGTGGTCAGGAGAAAGATATTTCATGTGATAGCTGGAAAAAAATGGTTGAAACCGTCAGGTCGGAGTCATTTAAAGGAAGCCATCTGCAACGGTACAAAGGTTTGGGTGAGATGAACCCGGAACAGCTCTGGGAAACGACGATGAACCCCGAAAACAGAGCCCTGGTTCAGGTAAAAATAGATGATGCTGAAAGAGCTGATGATATTTTTACCACACTCATGGGAGATAAAGTTGAACCTCGCAGGGAATTTATTCAAAATCATGCCTTAGAGGTTACTGATCTCGATATTTAAGGTACAAAAAGACTACCTACACTTTACTCCAGTAATTGCATTGTCTTAAATAGGCTCCTTTTTTCTCAGTGCCCTGAAAAAAGCTACGAGCATCAGACATAGACATCTAAAATTCTACAAAAGACGTATTCATGACAAATGAAATAGTAACAAAAATGGAGCAAGTTCCAGGCATATCAATAGAGAGTGAGCTGAAAAAATCGTATATGGAATATGCGATGAGCGTTATCGTCGGCCGTGCTTTACCGGATGTTCGCGATGGTCTAAAGCCTGTGCACAGAAGAGCTCTTTTTGCAATGCGGGAATTAGGTGTTTTCCATAATAGACCCTATGTAAAATCAGCTAGAATTGTTGGTGATGTAATTGGTAAGTATCATCCTCATGGAGATACCGCAGCCTATGATACCATAGTTCGAATGGCCCAGGATTTCTCTATGAGATATCCATTGGTTGATGGTCAGGGAAACTTTGGATCTCTCGATGGAGATTCTCCAGCTGCAATGCGATATACCGAAGCCAGAATGACTCGCATAGACCGGGAAATCGTAGACGATCTCGATAAAGAAACCGTCGATTTTGTCCCGAACTATGACAATTCCATTGTCGAGCCATCGGTTATGCCAAGCAAAATCCCCAATCTCCTTATAAACGGATCATCAGGGATTGCAGTTGGAATGGCCACCAACATTCCCCCCCATAATATTACCGAAGTTATTAACGGCCTGATAGAGATGATTGATGATCCAAACATCACAGTTCATCAACTCATATCTATAATTTCCGGTCCAGACTTTCCAACGGGTGGAATTATATGTGGTAGAGCCGGCATTCGAGAAGCTTATGAAACCGGTCGAGGTATTGTAACGATGCGTGCAAAAACGCACGTTGAAAAGTCAAAAGATAACGGTAGAGAATCTATCATAATAACAGAGATTCCCTATCAGCAGAATAAAGCTCTTCTTGTTGAAAAAATAGCCCAACTGGTAAAAGACAAAAAAATTCTTTCTATATCTGAAATTCGCGATGAGTCAGACAGACAAGGTACACGTGTTGTTCTAGATCTAAAAAGAGACGAAATGGCAGAGGTAGTTATTAATCAGCTCTTTAAGATGACGCCGTTGCAAAAGTCATTTGGCATTATTTTTCTGGCGATTGTAAATAACAAGCCAGAAGTATTAAACATCAAACAGATTCTCGAGTATTTCATATTACATAGAAAGACTGTTGTATATAGAAGAACAGATTTCGAATTGCGCAAAGCAGAAGAAAAGGCTCATTTACTAGAAGGTCTTAATATTGCAATCAATAACCTTGACGAAGTTGTAGCCCTTATTAAAGCTTCTAAGAATCCAGCTATTGCAAAGAATGAGTTGATACTGCGCTTTGAATTATCAGAAATTCAGGCACAAACCATACTGGATATGCGCCTGCAGAGACTCACAGGACTTGAGCGTGATAAAATCGCCTCTGATTATGAAGAAATATTACGTGAAATTGATCGATTACGGGATATTTTGACCCATGAGTACAAGATTATGGAGGTCATAAAGGAGGAATTTGTCAATATTCGTGAAACCTATGGTGATGAAAGAAGGACAGAAATCATAGATGCTGTTGATGAAATACTGCCTGAGGATTTAATTGCCCCTGAAGAAATGGCTGTTACCGTCACCCATACAGGCTATATAAAACGAAATCCTCTCAGCCTCTATCGCTCACAGCGAAGAGGCGGCAAGGGTATCAAGGGAGTCAACAACATAGAAGAGGATTTTGTTTCTAATATTTATGTTGCCTCCACCCTAGACACATTTCTCTTCTTTACCAATCACGGCAAAGTCTTTTGGAGAAAGGTGTATCAGTTACCTCAGGCTGGAAGAACAGCGAGAGGAAAAGCTATTGTAAATCTTCTTGAGTTGGCCGAAGGAGAAAAAGTTGCTGCAATCCTTCCTGTTTCGACTTTTGATGATAGAAATGATTCAAAAACCATCATGATGGTAACGCGGTTTGGGCGCGTTAAAAAGACCAGTCTGGAAGAATTCAGCCGTCCGCTTCGAAAAGGCAAGAGGGCTCTCACTATAAATGATGGAGACGAAATTATAGGCGCCCATATCCTCAATGGTGATGATACGATATTTCTTATTTCGCAAAATGGTTTATGTATTCGTTTTCATGAATCTGATATACGGACAATGGGAAGAACTGCCGCCGGCGTAAGAGGTATAAGGCTGCAAAAGAATGACAGAGTTGTCGGATCGCTTGTCGTCACGACAGATGAATCTATTCTGACAGTAACAGAGAATGGATATGGCAAGCGCTCGCCTATACAAGAATACAGGATTCAAAAACGTGGTGGAAAAGGGGTTTTCGGCATCAAAATGAGCGAAAGAAATGGAAAAGTCATTGGGGCAATGCAGGTATACGATAATGATGAAGTCATTCTTATTGCTGATTCAGGAAAAATGATTCGAATGGATTTGAGTACTATTCGCATAATAGGGAGAACAACCCAGGGGGTTAAACTCATAAACATTGAAGAAAATGAAAAAGTAGTTGCCATGGATACGGTGGCCTTCAGTGAAGAGGATCCTGAAATTGATGAGGAATAGCAGCACTGCCGTCATTGGTGCGGGTTCATGGGGTACCGCAATAGCTCTTCTTTTAAGTTCAAAGGGATATCATACCTATCTTTGGGGACATCGCCCTGAACATATAGTGTCGCTGCAAAAAGAGAGACAGAACAGCAGATATCTTCCTGGATTTCTTTTTAATGAAAACCTTTATCCTGTAGAGGATATAACCAATCATCTTGGTAGCTGCCGCGTAGTCAATATGGTAGTACCTTCCCAGTTTTTTCGAGGGGTATTCAGAAAAATCCTGCCACATTTGCAAAAAGGTACCGTTATTGTTTCTGCAGTAAAAGGAATAGAAAACGACTCTTTATCGACAATGACAGAGGTCATGCACGAGGAGATTGATACGTTTGGGAGCAGGGCTGATTATACGTTAGCTGTTTTATCCGGCCCCTCTTTTGCACGCGAAGTAGCAGAAGGTCACCCAACCGCAGTTACAGTCGGGTCTTGTGACAAAGATACAGCAATGATGCTCCAGAATTTTTTCGGAACAGAGATTTTCCGTGTCTACACAAGTGATGACGTTACCGGCCTGGAAATCAGTGGGGCATTCAAAAACATTATAGCCATAGCAACCGGGATATGCGATGGCCTTGGTTATGGAATGAATACCAGGGCAGCACTGATAACCCGGGGACTTGCTGAAATCTCGCGTTATGGAGTATACAGAGGTGCTGATCCTAGAACATTCCTGGGACTCAGTGGTGTCGGAGATTTGATACTCACAAGCACAGGTGATCTCAGCAGAAACAGGACAGTAGGAATAAAGCTCGGTAATGGGAAAAAACTGGAGCAGATCCTCGAAGAGATGGAAATGGTGGCGGAAGGCGTAAAAACATCTCTCTCTGGGTATAATCTCATGAAAAGAGCCCAGGTTGAAATGCCGATACTCGAACAGGTATATACAATTCTTTATGAAAACAAGGACTGCGCAATTGCCGTGAAAGATCTTTTATCACGGCAATTGCGTAAAGAGTAGTTCACTGGTTACTCCAGTCATTACTCTGAAATTGACTGTGATCCGGTTTTTCCGGCTTCTCTTCCTCGAGACGCAGTGACAACCATTTTATAATCTTATCTTTCTCTTGCCGAACCTCAGCTAGAGCCTTGCCGCGATGACTAATGCTGTTTTTTTCTGAAGAAGGGAGTTCAGCAAAGGTCTTATCCATCCCGACAGGACAGAATACCGGGTCATAACCAAATCCTTTTTCTCCCCGCTTTTCGTGAATTATCACCCCATCACATCTTCCTTCGTAGGTTAAAGCCGGACCGGAAGGAACAGCTATAGACAAAACACATTGAAAGTACGCACTTCTATCATGGGTGTTTTTTAAATTCTCGAGCAGTTTTGAGGTGTTTTCATCATCGGTAGCATCAGGTCCGGCATATCGAGCAGAGAAAACCCCGGGAGCACCCGCCAGAGCATTTACAACCAGGCCGGAATCATCCGCTATTGCCGGAAGGCCAAGCACTTTGGCATAATGATGCGCTTTTTTATATGCATTCTCATCAAAGGTGGAACCGTCTTCGACTACTCCGGGAAGAGGACCAAAATCGCCCAATGAGCGTATCTCTATTTCAAACCCATCTAAAATCTCTTTAAATTCCTTGACCTTGTTTTGGTTGTTTGTCGCAAGAACTATAATGTTAACCATCGAAATCTCTCTTATTGTGTTGTTGTTGTCGAACTCTTTTCTTATACCTGTTGTCATATCTTTCCCGTTCGCTATAAATACAACCGCAGTATGGCTGTCGATAGAGATTTTTTTTCAAAGAATCGTCTATTCCCTCCTGCCAGCCGCTGCGAAAATCTTCATAGACGAACTGTATATTAAAACGTTCTGATAAATCTAGACATTTTTGTTTTATAAGATCATGGTTCTGATACTTGCTATACAGCAGCGTGGTGGAAAAAGAGGAAAAATTGTTTTCTACAGCATAACGTACAGTTTCCTCTATACGAATATCATAGCAGAGAGAACAGCGCTGCTTTTCTTTGAAAACCACCGCGCGAATAAACTCATCAAAACCATACTCTCCCTGGATAACTAAAGGGATATTTTCTGTGGAAGAATATTGTGCGAGAGATGTTTTTCTTTTTCTGTATTCCGTAAAAGGGTGGATATTTGGATTATAGAAAAAACATGTTATATCAAATCCTTTGTTCCGTAATACTTTAAAAGGGTAGAGAAGGCAGGGACCGCAACAGGTGTGGAGGAGATGTTTCATCTAAACCTTATACTTACGAGGATCAATATTATACTGATGAATCTTATAGTTGATTATGCGTAAACTGGTATCGAGAAATTTAGCTGTTCGAGTCTGGTTACCGTTATTTTTTTTCAGACCTTCAATTATAAGATCTTTTTCAAATCTTTCCACTGCTGCAGTAAGGGAAAGAGGCCGTTCTGAAGAACTTTCCTCTGAAACCTGTAATGTTGGAGGTAAATGAATTCCTTTAATTGAATCATCATCACAAATGAGGACTGCTCTTTCTATGCAGTTTTGTAACTCTCGCACATTGCCGGGCCAGTGGTACTGAATAAGCATATCAATTGCAGATGTCGATATTCGTCGAATAACCTTTTTGTTTTCTCTGGAATATTTTTCCAGAAAAAACTCTGCAAGAAGGAGAATATCTGTCCTTCTCTCACGCAATGGCGGCATATATACAGGAAAAACGTTTAACCTGTAGTAGAGATCTTCCCTGAATTTTTTTTCAGCAACTGCACTTTCAAGATCCCTGTTTGTTGCGGCAACGAGGCGAACATCGCATTCAATTGATTTCGATGAACCCAAGCGCTGAAAGGAACGCTCCTGAACCACATTGAGGAGTTTCACCTGGACAGAATGGCTGATTTCCCCGATTTCGTCAAGAAACAGGGTACCGCCTTCGGCAAGCTCAAATCGTCCAATTTTTCGCTCTGTGGCGCCCGTAAAGGCACCTTTTTCATGACCAAACAACTCGCTTTCAAGCAATGTTTCCGGCAAAGCAGAACAGTTGACCACCACAAAAGGTTTTTCTTTACGTTTGCCATTGTAGTGCAGGGCTTTAGCGACAAGTGTTTTCCCGGTCCCTGACTCCCCTCGCAAAAGAACCGTTGCATTTGAATCAACCACCCTGTGAACCATCTCGTAGACATCCTGCATTCTGCTTGAATTACCTATAATATCGTTAATTTTATTCTTTTCTGAAAGTTCCCTTTTTAGTTTAAGATTTTCAATTCGAAGTTTTTCTTTTTCTCTGTTAACTATTTGAATGCGGCGAGTCGTTTGGGCAATGAGACCGCTGAGAACGGTGAGAAACTGAAGGTCCTTATTCGCTTGATCATCAATTCCACTAAGATAGATCCTGTCAACCGATAACGCCCCAATAACATGTTTTCCATCTTTAATGGGAACACAGAGAAAAGATCTGTTTTGATTGGTAATATCCCCTCTTGATCGTGTTCTGTTTAAAAAGAGAGGCTCTTCGGCGATATGGGGCACTATGATGGGTTCTCCTGTCGCAACAACCCTCCCGGTAATCCCCTCACCTATTTTGTATTTTCCTCTTCTTCTCCCTTCAGCGGTAAGTCCATATGCAACTTCAATTTCCAGCTTACCCGTCACCGGATTAACAATCGATACAGTTCCATTCTCCATCTCTTTTGAAGAAGAAAGGATTTCCATTGATTTTTCCAGGCACTCAGAGATGTCACCCGAGGAGGCTAACTCTCTGGTTATGTCGTAAAGACATGTAAGGTCAAGAAGTTCTGCTTCTATGTCTGGTCGTCGCTTCATTGCTTTGGGTTCCATGGGAGATAGAAATTGATAAAAGCAGAAATCTAACATATTTTACAAAATAGTTCACAAAACATTACAAAAACGTACTGACGATGGGAAAAAGATATGCTTGACTTTAGGAATTATTGACAATACTCTCAAGAGGTGTTACAAGGACCATGTCAAAAGACCGGAGGGATGGCCGAGTGGTTTAAGGCGGCGGTCTTGAAAACCGTTGTACGAAAGTACCGTGGGTTCGAATCCTACTCCCTCCGCCACTCTATAGGAGAGATGACCGAGTTGGCCGATGGTGCTCGCCTGCTAAGCGAGTGTGGGGGTAATACTCCACCGAGGGTTCGAATCCCTCTCTCTCCGCCATTTTTGTGGTGTATTTTGTGGAGTATAGTGCCGGGAAAATTGTGGCCAGGTTACTGAATGGTCGCGCGCGATTTTGTGCTACAGCGCAACCGGCAAATCGGAAAGCACCCGTCTAGAAACCCCAGATAAGTGTACGTTTGATCCACCCAACCAAACCGGTTTCGTGTTTGACTCTAGCCCAGCCATCTCTTTGTTCTAAAGTCTCAAAAACAACACCATAATAGGCTTTGCCGACTATACTGTATTTTGTTCCAGGGCCGCTGCGGATATTGATTTTACTGTCTTTGTCTTTATTAACCTTTACTATCATGTGGCCTTTGTCGGAAAGAAGGGGCTTATAAATCCAACCAACATCGCCTTCAAAATCACTGACTTCGACCCAGTCCCCTTTTTTGCTCACGACTTCCAACGGAAACCCTTTTCCATACTCCCATTTTATGTCAAAGTTGGTTCCCGGCCCGGAGCGGAGATTAACGGAATCTGTCTTTACACTCAGCATTTCTGCCGAAGAGTTGAAAGAGAGAAGCAATACAAATGAAAAAGCAGCAATACTTTGAAAAAAGAGTTTTTTAGAAAACATAAGCATCTCAAAAAGCGGTGCAGTATAGGTTAGCAGAAGTGATTATCTTTTTAAAAATATGAATGAAAAAGAAGCGAGAATCTGTCGCCTGGTTCTGTTCAAGAAAAAAGATAACATATCTCTTGTTTTTTTTGCAGAACAAAAAAACAACGATCGTCTTCACCTTTAAAGTTTCAATTCTCGGGGGAAAATGAGTCAACCACTATCCCAATGACTCTCTCTAGATCATCAAGAGAATAGTACTCAATTTCAATCTTACCCCTCGAGCCGTTTTGAAGAATAGAAACCTTTGAGTGGAGTTTGTTTGTTAATTGATTCTCAAGTGAAGAGCAGTACGAAGCTGGAATTTCATTCGTTTCTTCCTTTTTTCGTCGCGTTTGCGATTCATTGGTGTGAAGGAGCTTTCGCACCAGAAGTTCTGTCTGCCGGACTGATAATTTTTTTGAGACAATTTGATCTCGTACTTCCTTGATTGCCGTAATATTGTCTCCCAGGCGCAAGAGAGGTCGAGCATGTCCTTCGGAAATATTCCCTTCTATTAAGTCCTGTTGTGCGAACCGAGGAAGGTGTAATAATCTCAATATGTTGGCTATGGTTGGCCTGCTTTTTCCAAGCTTCGCGGAAGCTTCTTCCTGAGTATAGTTAAAGCGTTCTATCAATTTCTGGTAGGCTTCTGCTTCTTCTATCGGGTTAAGGTCTGTACGTTGAATATTTTCAATCAAGGCGAGCTCAAGAAGCGTGTGTTCATCGACAACGTTCCGGACGATAACCGGAACTGTCGAAAGGCCGATAAGCTTTGAAGCTCTGAACCTTCTTTCACCAGCGATAAGCTCATACTCACCCTTATCCTCAAGGCGACGAACAACAAGAGGCTGAAGGATCCCGTGCTCTTTTATAGAGTGAGCCAGTTCGTGCAAATCATCTTCGTCAAAATGACTTCGTGGTTGATATTTGTTAGCAACTATGTTTGCAACACTGCATTCAAAATATATTTCCTCGTTGTCTTCGTCAGTAAAGAGCACCCCCACTCCTTGACCTAGTCCTTTACTTTTTGTCACGTTTGACTCCTCTGTTGTCTAAGAAATTCAGCGGCCAACTGTGTATAAGCTTTTGCTCCGGAAGAACTGAAGTCATATTCAACAATAGTCTGGCCGTGGCTGGGGCATTCACTCAAACGGACATTCCGTGGAATTACCGTCTTGAATACCTGGTTCTTGAAATGTTCTGTAATTTTGTCGGCAACCTGGAAGGTGAGTTTATTTCTCTTGTCGTACATCGTCAGCAGCAAACCTTCTATGAACAGTTCTTTGTTGAAACCTTTTTTTACAGACCGAATTGTTGAGACGAGTTGCGCAAGACCTTCCATTGCGAAATACTCGCACTGCAAAGGAACGAGAACAGAATCAGCAGCAGTGAGGGCGTTTACTGTAAGGAGCCCCAAGGACGGAGGACAGTCTATAAATATATAATCAAAGGACCCCCTGACTTCTTCCAGTATACCCTTTAGTACCCGTTCTCTTCCCTTCCGGGAAACGAGCTCGATTTCTGTGGCAACAAGATCAATATTGGCAGGAATTATTTTTAGTGTTGAAATTCCAGTATCGTAGATGATTTCAGAAGCTGTAGCATCTCCAGTATATGCGTTGTAAAGATGCTTCGCCCTTTTCTGAGCGTTCAGCCCGACACCGCTTGACGCATTACCTTGTGGGTCTGAATCCACTATCAGGACTTTTTTGCGTTTGCCGGCAACCGCTGCTGCCAGGTTGATTGCTGAGGTCGTTTTACCAACACCACCCTTTTGGTTAGCAATAGCTATAATTTTGGCGTTTTTCTCAGTCATTGTCTCTTTTCTCCTTAAAATGATTGCCTCATAATTTTTAAACTATCCTCCTTGTGCAAACAAGAAAAATCATCAAAAAGAACCCTTTCTTCCTCTATTTGGTACGAATTACGACAATTTTCGAAATATATGTTGTGTTTTTTGTTATAACGTTTTACCGAAAGAGAGTTTTCCTCCTTTTTCCATTTCAACGAAGATGTATATGTACCATATCAGGATCGTCGCTCAGTTTTGCACCTTTTCTTCATTCGACGATATGCGATAGACAGTATGAAAATATCTCTACCCACAAAAAGACGTATTATTGTTTCACGTGAAACAGTTGGAGCAAACATGAAAACAGATTTTCTCATTGTTGGATCAGGAATCGCCGGGCTCTCTTTTGCTCTAAAAGTTGCAAAACTCGGTAAAGTGGCTCTTATTACGAAAAAAGAGCAAGTAAACTCAGCAACGAATTTGGCACAGGGCGGTATAGCAGCGGTACTTTCAGTGGATGATAGTGTTGGGCACCATGTAACTGACACTTTGATTTCTGGTGCAGACCTCTGCGACGAAGACATAGTTTCTATGGTTGTAGAAAATGGGCCTGCCCGCGTCCATGATTTGATTGATATTGGGGTAAATTTCGTTCGTGAAGAGAATGGCAAGACACTGAACTTAGGGCGAGAAGGCGGTCACTCAAGAAGAAGGGTAGCCCATGCCAATGATCTAACTGGAAGTGAAATTGAAAAAGCACTGCTTTCCGCAGTCCAGAGTGAAAAAAATATCGATGTATATGAAAACCATGCAGCTGTCGACCTTTTGGTTACAGAAGATACGATAACCGGACGACGTCAATGTTACGGTGCTTATGTCCTTCAGGAAAATGATGTCATACTAAAATTCGAAGCCAAGCTGACTACTCTGTGTACTGGAGGCTGTGGAGAAGTGTACCTGTATACCAGCAATCCTGATATTTCTACTGGAGATGGTATTGCTATGGCGTTTCGTGCGGGTGCAACTGTAGCAAACATGGAATTTGTCCAATTCCATCCGACATGTTTATACAATCCATTGGCTAAAAACTTTCTTATCTCAGAAGCGGTCCGGGGAGAAGGTGGTGTTTTGGTAGATAAAGATGGTCATCGGTTTATGCATAAATACGACGTTCGTGGCGAGCTTGCCACAAGAGATACCGTTGCACGTGCAATCGATAAAGAGATGAAAGCCCGTGGGCTCGATTGTGTCTATCTTGATATTACCTCAAAAAGTAGAAAGTATTTGTCACAGCGATTCCCTGCAATTTTCAGCAGATGTTTAGACTTTGGAATTGATATATCCAAAGACCCTATACCTGTTGTTCCTGCAGCACATTATATGTGTGGCGGAGTTGTTGTTGATCATCATGGATGTAGCTCTGTTGCGGGCCTTATGGTCCTCGGTGAGTCGGCCAACACAGGTTTACACGGTGGCAACAGATTAGCAAGCAATTCCCTTTTAGAAGCAGTCGTTTTTGCTGAAAACGCTTACAACTATTGCTCTCTCCATTTACAAGAAATTCTTGGTACCACAATCCCTAATGTTGAAAGTTGGTATTGTGGTGAGGCCGTAGACCTAGATGAAGAGGTACTGATCAGCCACAATTGGGACGTATTAAGAAGAACAATGTGGAACTATGTCGGTATTGTGAGAAAAACAAAACGGTTGGTTTTAGCAAAGAAACGCATAAGCGACATGATGACAGAAATTGAAGAACACTACAAGACATATCACGTTAGTGCCAATATGGTCGAGTTGCGTAATATCTCTATGGTTGCTATGCTTATCATCGAGGCAGCGTTGGCGAGGAAAGAATCAAGGGGCTTGCACTATGTCGAGGACTACCCTGATATTTCTGCAAATGGTCGGTTTTGGAATATCTTTAAAGGATATAAAAAGGAATACCAGTGGAAAATTGTGAACTGTGATCAACGAATACTTAAGGATTCATCGCTCCACGAGTAATCCAAAATTTCACAAAACTCAAAACCCCAATGTTTCACGTGAAACATTATCGTGTCAGGTCTGTTTTTATGCTGAGGCTACTGATTGTGGGGTGTAGTGACCAAATAGATGCCGTAAGTAAAAATTACAAAAGAAACAACATAAATTATTGATATAATATAAAAAGTGTTCGAAAAGAACTCTGGTTTGAGGTACCGTCACGGCGTGGATTTATGCATATCGCCTCAAAGGTGAAAGAGTGTTTGCGCGAGGGTGGTGTCCAAGGGGGACTGGTGCTCGTCAATGCCATGCACATAAATGCCTCGGTGTTTATAAACGACGACGAATCCGGTTTGCATCATGACTATGAGGTATGGCTGGAAAAACTTGCGCCACACGAGCAGATTGACCAGTATCGCCATAATGGGTATGAGGATAATGCTGATGCACATATGAAAAGACAAATTATGGGGCGGGAGGTTGTTGTTGCCATAACAACTGGAAAACTTGATTTTGGAACGTGGGAGCAAATTTTTTATGGCGAATTTGATGGGCGCAGAAAAAAAAGGGTGTTGGTAAAAATAATTGGAGAATAATGCGCTTGTGCAATAAAAAAAAGCGATTATCAAATTTTTGATAATCGCTTTAATTAATGGCGTCCCCAACCGGATTTGAACCGGTGTTGCCGGCGTGAAAGGCCGGTGTCCTGGACCTGACTAGACGATGGGGACCAGTAGTTGTTGTATGGTGGGTCGTGTTGGACTCGAACCAACGACTCTCTGCTTAAAAGGCAGATACTCTACCGACTGAGTTAACGACCCATGAGGCAATGGTTTATACAATTGTGAAGCACTTGTGTCAAGAAAAAAATATCCTGGATTTTTATTTATAACGTTAAGCATTGCGAATCAAGTAGAATAAACCTGCCTTTACCACGCTCTCAAAAAAAAACATGATTACCCACCGAAACCCTGCATTGAAATTTTAAGAGGGGCTTGGTTGCTCTTTTTTCGGGTGCGTGCAGATTGCTGTCGTCAAGTGCTCATGAATGGCTTATAGGGCCTAGTGAAAAAAGAGACCAGCATTGTAAGAGCATGCTGGTCTTTTGAGTCGGCAGAAAATAGAATCAAGATTGTTGAAATGAAGGAAAAACATTGTAGCTGTCCAGCGTCGGTGATAGGATAGATTTCCGAGTTCCAGCCAAAGCCGAGTTTCTACCCTGCGGGGAGGAGAGGCGCAAAGCGAAGAGTTTTGTCAGACTACGCACTTTATTCCATCAACGCAGCAGGAAAGTTGTCGAAGACCTTTAAGTGAATGAATATAAGGGAGAGATATGGGTTTTATCAGTGGTTCAGCCAGTTTTGTTCGTTTCAGTGTTGAAGGTGAACTGCCGGAAAACACATGGGATTTTATTGCGGAAAGGGTTGCGGCATTTTCTTTCGTAGATATTGACGACACCTATGATGAGTTCTCTATTGGATGGGTTTCTGTTCTCAATATGTTTGATTCGGATTTCCAGTACGCTTCGTATGCCAACGGAGATTATGTTACCCTCACCATGAGAATTGATGAAAGAAAAGTTTCTCAGCCTATATTGAAGAAGTTTTGCGCCAAGGAAGAGGAAAGGATAAAGAAAGAGAGACAGATTCCCAAGATAGGGAAAGCGATGAAAATGGAAATTAAGGAAAGGATGCATACTGAATTGATGCGAAAGTCCGTCCCATTACCATCAATCTATGACCTTTGCTGGAATCTTACCGACGGAACATTGCTCTTTTTTTCGACCAATAAAAAGGCGCAGGCTCAGCTCGAAGACTTTTTTAAGGAAACATTCGGTCTATTGATTATGCAGCAGGTACCGTATCTGACGGCAGAGCATCTCCTTGATGAAGAGCAGTCATATCGGCTTGCGGGTATTGGACCGGAGATTTTAGTATAATTATTTTCCAAGCCATTCTGACGATATCTCCTTTTCCCTCTTCTGTCTCGGCATCTGCAGCCTTTGATACTGCTTGCTGAAAAACGTGCCGGAGATAAAGGGTGTATCATCTGCCGGCTTAAGGCGTGAGAAAAAATGGACTTAGTCGATATAATAGAAGAAAAACGGTTTTTGGGACAAGAGTTTCTTACCTGGCTGTGGTGGAAAAGTGAAGAACGGGGCGGGAGCATTCTTCTGCCTGACCGTGGAGACATTACGATCACTTTTGAAAAACATATGCTTTTGGAATACGGGGAAGGAGAAAGCAACGAACGGCTTATCTGTTCAGGTCTGCAGACTGAACTGCAGGAAGCGCGTACTGGTCTTCTCATGGGGAAAAAGCTGGAGCAGGCGAGAATTCAGCTCGTGAGTGCTGAACAGGAGTGGAACTTCACCTTAGCGGCAGCAATGATGGAGTTTCGCAATGTCAAGCTTCCTAAAACAGCAGGGACAGAGGCAGGGGCAACACCAAATCCGGAAGAAACGGAAGGAATGATTCTTGAACGTATTTATCTTTATGAAGAGCTTGTCAAACTGGTAAATGAACTGTTCTACCTGTTTCTACAGGTACGGGTGGCCGAAGACTGGCCCCAGGAGAGAGAAAAGGTGAGAAAGTGGGTAAATAACTCTGTAAAAACTAGTCACTAGAAAAAAGAGAGACAAGAATTGAAATGGATTTTGAAACAGTAATAGGGCTTGAGATACACGCCCAACTTAAAACCGAGTCAAAGATCTTCTGTGGCTGTTCAACTGCTTTCGGGGCTGCCCCCAACAGCCATACCTGCCCTGTCTGCCTGGGCATGCCGGGAGTTCTTCCGGTACTGAACAAAAAAGCTGTTGAATATGCGGTAAAAATGGGACTGGCTACCGATTCCCACATAAACTCCTTCAGCCAGTTTGCGAGAAAAAATTATTTTTATCCAGATTTGCCCAAAGGATATCAGACTTCACAGTATGATCTCCCCGTTGTCGAGCATGGCAGTATCGAAATCGAAGTTGAAGGGAAACAGAAGAAAATAGGCATCACAAGAATGCATCTGGAAGAGGATGCCGGGAAGCTCATCCACGATGAATTTGATTCCGTCTCCTACGTGGATCTTAATCGCACTGGTACACCGCTACTGGAAATCGTCTCGGAGCCGGATCTGCGATCCCCAGAAGAGGCCTCAGCCTATTTAAAGAAAATCCATGCGATACTGCGCTATCTCGATATCTGTGATGGAAATATGCAGGAGGGGAGTTTCCGTTGCGATGCAAATATTTCTCTTCGTTTACGAGGAGAAGAAAAATTCGGGACACGGACAGAGCTCAAAAATATGAATTCCTTCAGGAATGTACAGAGCGCGCTTGAGTATGAAGTTCGAAGGCAGCGTGATCTTCTCCTTGACGGTGAAAAGGTCGTGCAGGAAACATTGTTATGGAATCCTGAAAAAAACAGAACTGAGTCCATGCGCGGCAAGGAGGATGCCCACGATTATCGCTACTTTCCCTGTCCGGATCTGGTTCCCATAGAAATAGATGAAAACTGGATCAGGGTCATTGGTGAGAGTTTGCCGGAACTTCCTGACGAAAGAAAAAGACGTTTTGTCGAATCCTACGACTTACCGGAATATGATGCAGTTATTCTCACCTCATCCAGGGAACTGGCAGATTATTTCGAAACAGTTGTCAAGGAAGGGCCGGCAGCGAAAAAAATATCAAACTGGATTATGACCGAGCTGTTGCGCGAGTTGAAAGGTGAGGATATCAGTGTCTGCAGAGTCGGACCGATACATCTGGCCGGTCTGTTGAATATGGTGGAGAAGGGAACGATAAGCGGAAAAATAGCTAAAACGGTTTTTTCTGAAATGATGGAAACCGGGAAAGATGCAGAAACGCTGGTCCGGGAAAAAGATCTTGTTCAGGTTTCCGACGAAACGGAGCTGCAGCGGATGGTT
>JAZBNU010000432.1:0-5639 GCA_036350815.1 Desulfopila sp. | reverse complement strand
TCTGCAAGGATCAGCTACATTAACGGCAGCCACCCCAACCTGATTCGAGAACAGATTCGTCTCGCTCTAGGAGAGAGAATCGGCTATACTCAGGATGATATTATTTTCAAAGGGGCGGCTATTGAGCTTCGTATAGTGGCAGAAGATACCAGGCGCGGATTTGCACCGTGGATAGGAACAATTTCTAAATTTAAATTCCCTCAGCATGAGTGGTCAGCCGTTTACACGCACGTCCCCTTTGACAGGCCCTACTCCATTCCAAGTGATTTTGATCCAAACCTGGCGCTGGCTCTCGTCTGGGGAGACAGTGTTGATGAAGCAAAAAAACGAGCAGAAAAAATTCTCAAAGAAATAGACATTCGCGGCAAAAACTCAAGCGGTGGAAAGATCATCACCAATCTCGCCTACCTGCAAGAAAACCTGAATCGACTGCTGACTTTCTAAAAATGATCAGACAGTGATATAGAGTTATAATGAATGAACAACAGAAAAGACTCCTTAAAATCGAGGAGCGAATCAATTATCTCATCCAGATAAAAGATTTTTCCAACTGGGGCAACCTTGAAGGTTTCAAAAAGAACTGTAATCACCTGAAAAGCAGTGTCTATGAACTTTCCGAAGAGCAGCTCCGCCTCGAGATTCGCAAACTCGATGAATCGATACGTTTTCTTGAAGAACGTGCCGAAGAACAGCTGACCCCCATGGAACGGGTTCGTATCGTCCGGACACCACAGAGATTCAGCCTCAAGGATATTCTCGAGAATGTCTATGAGGATTATACTGAATTAGGCGGTGAAGGTGACGCCAATATAGACCCGGCCATGATCTGCGCCAAAGCGACCATTGTAAGACGGATCAAAAACAAGCCCTACACAGCCTCGGTAATGGTAATCGGCCAGGAAACAGGTCACGGAGACGAGTTCCGTAACGGTGGCTCCTGCAAGCCTGAAGGAAACGCCAAAGCCCTTCGCTATATGAAGGTTGCCGAAACTGAAGGTGTACCTATACATTTTTATATCTTCACCCCCGGTTCGTATCCGGTGGAAGAGTATCCCGGGGCCGCACAGCAGATTGCCCGTAACATCTACGCCATGGCAAAGCTTCGCATCCCGATGGTCTCTTTTATTTCAGAAGGCGGCTCAGGCGGTGCTGAAGCCATAGGACTCTCAGACTATCGTATGATGGCCAGTCATGGCTACTACTCGGTTATCTCCCCCGAAGGTGCTGCGGCCATTGAAGGCCGTGTCAAGGAAGGAGAAAAAGTTCCCAAGGAACTGATAGAAGTATGCGCCGACCGCCTCAGACTTACCGCGGAAGACAACCTCAAGCTCGGCACTATTGACAAAATTATTTATGAGCCCCCCCTGGGAGCAAAACAGGACGATTTCGCGTTTTTCACCAAACTGCGGGCCGAGATGGTCAGTGCCACTGACAGAGTTGTTCTGGCCACCAAAAGCTTTCGTGCTTTCCGCAGCAATGAGATCATGCGCAAGAAAACTGAAGCACAGGAAATTCAAGTCGAAATTCCTTGGGATCTCACCAGAGAAGAGATCAAAAAACTCCTCCGGCTCCGCTCAATAAAGTACCGCAAAATGGCCATGAAAGGTTTTTCCGGACAATTGAGCCAGTCGGAATATTACTACAACCGTTTTAAGGTCAAATCGGAAAAAGTCTATTACAACCTTCGCTACGACATTTTCAAAAACCGTAAAAAACAGGTTCGACGTGTATTAAAGGAAGTCTCCGGTGAAGGGTCGGTAATGCTGAAACGAATCGTTGAACCACTTAACGCTGTCCTTGATTTCTGGGATAAAAAGAGCGAAAAAAAGGTTCCCAGACTGTTAACCGGTGGTGAGAATGGACAGGCCGGCAGTCCCCGGGTCGATCCTCTGGAACTGACCGACACGTATACCAGCCCACTGGCCAACGAAGACAGAACAGCAACCTGTCCCAATCATGAAAAATATGGCTGTAAAGATCTCTGGATTCCGGATCTCTATGGCGAGTTCGGCGGAGTATGCGAGACATGCGGACACCACTTTCCTCTGGAGCATCAGTGGTATCTGGAGAATGTTTTTGACCCCAATTCCATCCGCTTTTTCAACTCGGAAATTACATCACACAACCCGCTCCGTTATACAGGCTTTTCCGAAAGACTTGAGCTGGCCAAGAAAAAGACCAGAAGGAGTTCTGGTAACATGACGTTTACCGCCACTGTCGACGGTATCGAGATTGTCACCTCGATGCTCTATTCTGACTTCCGCAACGGTACCGTCGGTTCAGCAGAAGGAGAAAAATTTGTCCAGGCATGCAAACTGGCCAAACGAAAAAAGAGACCTTTACTAGCCTACATCCATTCAACCGGTGGGATCAGGATCCAGGAAGGAACCCTTGGTGTAATTCAGATGCCGAAATGCACCATGGCTGTACGTGAATACATCGATGCCGGCGGCCTGTATATCGTTGTCTATGACAACAATTCCTACGCCGGACCTGTCGCATCTTTTCTTGGCTGTTCTCCGTACCAGTTTGCCATTCGTTCCAGTCGTGTTGGATTTGCCGGGCCCCGAGTAATCCGCGAAACAACGGGAATAGATATCGCACCGGATTACCACTCAGCAAGGAACGCTCTGAAAAGAGGTCATATTCAAGGGATCTGGGACCGTAGAGAGTTTCGCAGAAACCTGCACAAAGCATTGCTGACCATGGGGAGTCCAAGCCTTTATTACCGCTGATGATAAAGGAGCCTTTTCCTCACGAAGATGGCTGAAGAGCAGGCATTACTCTCGGATGCCCGGTTTATGAGGCAGAGTTCAGTGCTGTTTTTCCTGCAGTTGCCGTAAAACTGCAGCAACACTGAAATCGTATTTTTGCAGATGTGGATTGTGGACTTTGGAAAATTGAGTGAAATCGATGCGGGGCCATTCCTCACGATTGAGAAGCTGCTGGTATTGGACAACATTATCCTGCTTTAAGGGGAGCATTTGCGACTGAAGATGCTCCAGATAAAAATCTCTGCCATGGTGATAATCGTACAGTAAAACCAAAACCCAGGCTCCATCCATAAAATGGCCGCCGACCGTGGTGGTCAAGGTGCCGGCTTTAACCCTGGAAACCGCATCAGGATGCCAGCCACATCCACCAAAAAGAACATCCTATCCAGGCTTCCTGCCTTCGGAAACCGCTGCATCCATTGCGCCGAAAGCCGTCGTATCATTAACACACCAGACAACGGTAACCGTTTTATACCGGCGAAAAATACCCCGGCCAATTTCTTCAGCCCGCAGAGCTGTCCAGTCGCCCGGAAACACCTGGAGTAAAACAACCTTGTCTTCAAACTCCGCTATGGCAGCCCGAAGCCCTCTTACTCTTTCATCAGATGCATGGGTCAAATGGGTGCCGCCTATGGCCACCATCGGCACCTTACCGTCCTCGTCGATCAAACCACGCTGGAGAGCCCTATGGATAAGTGCCTTCCCGGTCTGGTATCCGGCTGAAAAGTTATCCGGTATCAAACTCCCAATCCAGTATGTATACTTGACGCGTGGCTGCCGGAACCTGGCATTGTCTTTCGGGTCAACAAAACCGTTACTGAAAAGAAAGGTGTGAACTTTAGCCTGATCCGCTATCTGTATAATCTTGCCGGCATTGCTCTTTTCGTTGCCGGTGATAAGATACTCGGGAGGATGCTCTCTCCCCACGACTTTTTCCGCCTGTTCAACTGTCAGGAAATGGTCCCAGTCAGAGGTGATAACCTCCAGCTCAATATCAAGATCCTCCGCAGCCGCCCGCATGAAATCAATCGTCATCTGCCAGAACCAGTGTGTGCCGCCGGGATTCAGTAGAGTGACTTTAATGGGGGCAGCAAAAGCGTTTACAGCCAGCAGGTGAAAAACAAGAACAATTACAATTTTTTTCATTTTTCACTGACCTAGTAAGGCTGGTAGAGAGAATGAAGACGCTGCGGAGCATCGGACACTCCATTTCCATGACATGTTTTTGGAGTATATGATCGCAACGGTAAAGTCAAGGATCAATTTTGCTTCTTTGTATCAACATATCCCCTGCCGATTGCTGAAAGCGGGAGACTCAAGTCCATCTCCGGCACTTTCTCTCCGATCCAGGCGGTAAAAGTATTGCTGTTGGGCCCCGGAAAAGCGCGGTAGGATTTTTTCCAGGGGTACTCAAATACCGCCTTTTCTATGGCATCGATCAAAATGTCAACATGAGGACCTTTATGTTCTCGGAGCAGCCGAGGTTTATTGCCATACCAGTAGCGATCAGGAACGTCTTTACGTATCCGTACAACCGGTGAACCATGCCTGCCCCGCCATCCGACGACATCGTACACCGTATAGGAGGCCTCACCTGTTCGCTTGGCTGCAATCCAGGTATGTATAGCAAACCAGCCGCGCCACCCCCATGCATCAGCACCATAAACCTGCAGGACGGCATCACGCTCCACCAAAGGATCTGGGGCAATGCCTGCCGACTCACGGCTGGCGCTGTGATAACTGTTTTCGCTGCACCCCTGTACCAGAAAAAATATGATCAAGACAGCAGCGAGCTTCAATGATCTCTTTACAGGAAACATCACATATCACCTATGGAAAAATAACTTACACTCAAGCCAACTCTGTGTTATCATGCTACATCACGATCAATTAACTGAACCTTCCCGGGAGTATCTTCTTGAATTCAGCAGAACAAGGCGATCATTTAAAGCCAAAATTTCTTGAACCTGAACTGCACTTCTCCAGGAAAACAGTCAATCTCGGCGGTCCGGAGTCAGATGAGAATATAAGCATATCCCAGTTCGTCCGCAAAGGCACTGTGCTGGCCGATTTTCCAGATTTTCTTTCCTGGAAGAAGAAGGGTTTCCTCAGAACTCCTCTGCAAGCCGGTGAAGGTGTCGAATTCAGAGAGGATCTTTATGCACTGGTCGCCACCGTGTCAGGTTACCCTTCTGCCCAATTTATGAAACAGGATGAAGGACCGGATCTTCTCATGGTACACATCGCTCCGGTCGTGAAAGTATCGCACAACAAGATGCAGGCTTTCCTTGTTATTCACCCCATCCTCGCCGACCTTCCATCCCTTCAACATGAAAATCTCTCTGAACTAATAGAAGAAGCGGGCGTTACATTCGGCATCGACGAAAACGCGGTCAGCAAGGCTCAAAAACTCATCGACGAGTCTTTTAATGACTTTATCGACATTGCTTTTGCCCAGGGAATTTTTCCTGGTGAGGGCCAAGATGCATCACTGTGTTTTGAACTGGAGATCGGTCCACTGGCTGGTCACCTCCTTAAAGACGGCACTATAGACTTTCGGGATCGGAAAATCATGGTGGGTGTCGCAAAAGATCAACATATCGCAACAAAAATACCCGCACTACCCGGCCAAGAAGGCTACAATGTTTTTGGAGAAGTGATTGAATCAAAATCCGGCAAAGACATTCAAGTCAAAGTCCAGGGTGAAGCACAATTTATTCCAGAAGAGAACCGAGTAGTCGCAACCGCTGACGGCGCCATGAGCGTAGTAAACCAAAACACTATCAGTGTCGCCGCTAAAAGCACAATAAGCGGAGATGTTACATACACCACTGGAAATATCGAATCGGAAAACAACATCATCAT
>JAZBNU010000431.1:0-8753 GCA_036350815.1 Desulfopila sp. | reverse complement strand
TCAGTATCTAATCACTGAATTTAACATTGCCAATGCAAGTATCTGCAATCTTGATACGCTGTGCCCCTGCAACCTCTCATGGATTATCTCAAATCTCAGATCCCTGATTTGTTGTTAGGAGTAGGAAAGAGCAGAGTTTTGTATAGTCAGTAAAAATGTTTAAAATTAGAATGATGTAATAATGAGATTTTCGACAGAGCGGTATTAGCTGGGGAATGAAGTAAATTTCCCAAAATCTGTATGCAAAATAATTCTGTACTCTTCACTTAACGTGGTACACCAATGGGAAACATCACTGTTCTCCCGGGCGGAGGTGTATAAAATATCCGGAAACCACAAAGTTGTGTATCGCTTCCATCGTCATATGCCCTCCAGTTGATCATGTAGGAATATGTGGAATAGTCAATTATGTGATTGATAGTCGCGCTATCGTTAAAGCCGTTCCCTGCCGAACCGACAGAATCCAAGCTCCATTCCTCCACCAAATCACCATAGAGGTCATAAACTGAGAACCATGCCCTTGAATTGGTGCTTGACGAGGTATCATCATAATACATTCTCAGAGTGTGAACGGTTGTTCTCTCCGGTAGATAGACAGGGGTATTGAATACTTGGGAAGAGTTGCCGCCGGAGACATAGAAACAACCGCCGCCGGCTGTTGCTATATAGTCAACATCATTGGCACGGGGTTTTAAAGCCGTTCCGGAAATGCGCAGATCTTTAACCGTTCCATTTGTAGCAAAAGGTGATACCTCCAATTCCAGACTTTCTCGCTTTGTTTGCACCTCTGTTTTGCTTCCCCAAGGAGTACTGTCATGTTTCTGATCGCTTGAAAAGGCGTTGCTGGTATAAAAAATAAAAATAGTTGTCATAATATGGATAAATAACGATGACGAAATTTTTCTCATTGATATCCTCCATTGTTGCTAAATGTAAAAATGAGATTGAAGCTTAATTGTACTCTAAGGTTAGTATGGGTGATATTTTTTTGCAAATATTCTTATGCGAATAACCTATGCGCGTTCCATAATGGGTTCTGCGTGGCCTGAATGCCGATATGAGTTTTAGGGACGAAATGAGTTCCGTTAGTTCGATAATCAGTTCGTTCATGTCGATTAAGTATATCTACTTCTTCATAGGAAGAGATTTCTTAAAATTCAATCCAGTCTAGAATCAACTGGATCAATCAGTGGTGCAGCTTTCACCAGTTGATTGTCCTTTCATGTCAGATAGGCTTTAGCTTCGCTCCATGAGTTATCCCTGCGCCACCAATTTTTTGCCGAAATATAGTTCGACAATATTCGATCACCTGAGCACCCGGTATTTATGCGGAAAGGATGCCGGCAGCTTGTCACTCTGTTTGTTGAAACATATAAAAAGTGGCAACATAAAACGCGGGTGCTAACACGTTAGGTTAACCATATTTCTCAGATGGGGACTAGCCAGTCACTTAGAATTGATTGAGGATGAAGCAACTGCAATGTGTAGATATCTTAAGACAAGCTTGCACTAGGCAAGTGAATACCCCGACGAGAAACTGGAGCAATGTCACCTATTCGTAGTGCGTCCAGAATCGAAGTATTTTAATGACACGTTCTTGTTGGTAAACTTGGTAAACGAGCCTATGTTGGATATTGATTCTGCGTGAATACGCTCCTGCAAGATCACCAATTAATTTTTCGTAGGGAGGTGGATTTTGAAAGGGGTTTTCCCGGACTACTTCAAGAAGTTTTTGTGCTTTGGGCTTTAATCCCGCGTTTGCCAGCTTTTTTGCATCCTTCTGAGCTTGTTTTGTGAAAACAATTTCCCAAGTCACCAATCAAGCTCCTTTGAGCATTCCGACAAGTCTTGTTCCATTCCTTCTTTGATAGATTCCCGCATCCCTGGTACTGAAAGCAGGTAGAGTGTTTCGGATATCGAATTCCAGTCTTCTTCAGACACGAGAACGGCATTGCCCCTTTTGCCGGTGATCATAACCGGTTGATGAGAAGATGCCGTTTCATCTATAAGGGTGTACAGTTTCGCTCTGGCTTCCGTTACATTGAGAATATTCATAATAGTACCTCCATAACGAAAACGTACGCTTTTCCGATCGTTTTGTCAAGGTTTTAATGATATCGAACTGTTGCTACAGAACGTTCGCACCTATAGTCCAAAATTGAAGGTTGGTACCACCAATATACTATCTTTGAGATCCTTATCTTATGAAGAGTTCTGGAGAGGGTAGGAACGCTGACATCACCATAATTACTCCAGAAGGGAGCAACTATAAAATAGAACATAACCAAAGAAGTTAACCTCATTATTTGATCCTCGTATTTAACATTGCCAATAGGAAGGTGAGTAAACTATCCAACTACTGCGAGCGGAGATGATTTCTGTGGATCATCGTGCGGCTGGTTCAGCATAACTCCCAGGCTGAATTGAACCTTCTTGCCTGTCATTGTCAGATCAAGTCCAGATTTCTACACATACACGCGCTATACTCTTTCACGCCTTCTGTCGGAATAATATTTATTGAAAACCGAGACAATAAAGTCAATATCGTCTCGATTGATTTCAAGGTGGGTGACCAGTCTGACCTTTGTTTCATGTGGGATTATCACTCCATGCTGCCTCAGATAGACGTAGAGGCCCTCAAGGTCCGATTGAGCTATGGTAATAAATACCATATTTGTCTGGTTGTCCTGATAGCACACCTGCAGTTCATCAATTTCCGTCAGTCCCCGTGCCATGGCCCAGGCATTTTGATGATCTTCACTGAGTCTTGCAACATTGTTTTCCAGGGCGTAGATTCCTGCGGCGGCAAGGATACCTGTTTGTCGCATTCCCCCGCCCAGTACCTTTCTCCACCGGCGTGCCTCGCGGATGAAGTCCCTGGTTCCGCAAAGAAGGGAGCCTACCGGCGCACCGAGTCCTTTTGAGAGACAGATTGATATCGAGTCGAAATATTTAGCGATCTGATGTGCATCCACATCCCATTTGCGGGCAGCATTGAAAAGACGTGCTCCGTCAAGATGAAAGAGGAGGTTTTTTCGATTGACGAACTCTTTGCAGCTTTCAAGATATTCAAGGGGCAGAGCCAGACCGGCATGGGTATTTTCCAGACAGAGCAGGCGAGTCCTGGCAAAGTGGAAATCATCCTTTTTTATATATTGAGCGACTTCGTCGAGATCGAAACAGCCGTTTTCAAGAAAAGGTAAAGGCTGTGGCTGAATACTACCGAAAACGGCAGCACCCCCGCCTTCATATTTATAGGTATGGGCATGTTGCCCGACTATATACTCATCTCCTCTGCCACAATGGGTCAGGAGCGCTGCAAGGTTTGACTGAGTTCCTGAGGGGCAGAAAAGAGAGGCTTCTTTGCCAAGCATTTCTGCTGCAAGTTTTTCCAGCCTGTTGGTGGTCGGATCTTCACCATAGACATCATCTCCCACTGGGGCTCTATACATGGCATCAAGCATTTCCGGGGTGGGACGTGTGACCGTATCGCTTCTAAGATCTAATGTTTTCATGAGTATGGCTGCAAAATAGTGTGGTTTGTCTGAAGGCCTCAGGGGTTTCGCTCTCTAGGATGTTAGTGGCGATTTTTTACAGGAATGTCAAGAGAAAGTCTTTGGGGAAAGGATTGTGCCATGTGTTCCATGGAGCGTTCCATATATTTTATGTGTTTTTTAGTGCGCTATCGGGAAAAGTTTCCTGTAGAGCAGGATACTGTGAAGTGGGATTCAGCGGAAACTTAAGAGTTGAGAAAAAGCCCGCGAAATCATCTGACCATCTTTATTTTCCTCAGGAATAGGGCGATATTTTTTATCGGCACTTTTCTTGACAATGAAAATAGAGCTACTTATTGTTCGCTCAAGTTTGGCACAGGGAAACAAAAGCATTCATAAGATGTTGTGCCTTTTTGATCGTACAAGAATTAAACAATGTTCTCTTAAAAAAGGGATTTCGATGATGTCTGGGAGAATCACTGTACAAGCAGTGCGGACTCGCAGGACCTGAAGTATCTATGAAACCTCGGGACGGTGTCTGGTTGCGCTGCTGCGGAAAGGTGCTGGTTTGTTAGACGGAGTTAAGGGAGGAATACGTGAGCAATAAAGAACAGAGTGAAAACCTTGCCGAAGAGGCTGTGGATGCACCTGGAGATATAGAGGAATCCAAAGGGGAGGAAACCTCCGCAAACATCGGGGATGGTGCTGGAGAAAATCCGGCGGAAAGTCTCGAAAAGCAACTTGATGAAGCGCAAAAAGAGGTGGTTGATCTGAAAGACAAGATGCTGCGTCTCGCGGCTGACTATGAAAATTACAAAAAGAGAAACGAGAGGGAACGGGCAATAGCTATGAAATATGCAGGCGAGCATATTTTCAAAGAGTTTCTGTCAGTGGTTGACAATCTGGAGCGGGCTGTCAGCCAAGGCGTCGTCGAAGGTGCAAATGCCGAACAAAACCTTGCCGGGTTGCTCGAAGGTGTCGAATTGACGTTGAAGAGTCTCTATGCCAGCCTTGATAAACTTGAAGTTAAGGCAATCCAAAGCGTTGGGGAACCTTTTGATCCAAACAAGCAGGAAGCGTTGACCATGGAGCCAAGTGACAAGGTACCGGCCAACCATGTACTCGCTGAGTTTGAGAAAGGGTATTTTTATAAGGATCGATTGCTGCGTGCAGCAAAAGTGATTGTTTCCAGTGGAAAAGCAAATGATTGAAGCGATTTTCCTGTCAAAATGTAACATAACCGACGACCTTGACAAATTGATGAAGATGACAACTTTTTACACAGTTGCCGATAATTGAATACACTACTGAGATGGATGGAATTCGGGAATGTCCGATTATAAGATATAAGGAGAGAATGACATGGGCAAAATTATAGGAATTGATCTTGGGACCACAAACTCTTGTGTGGCTATCATGGAAGGGGGCGATCCTAAAGTGATTGCCAACATAGAAGGCAATAGAACAACACCGTCTATCGTGGCTTTCACAGATAATGGTGAGCGTATGGTTGGTCAGGTAGCCAAGCGGCAGGCCGTTACCAACCCTGAGCGTACCTTGTATGCAATCAAGCGTCTCATAGGTCGAAAATTTGTCGATGCTGAAGTAAAGAAATCCATCGAAGTAAGTCCTTTTAAAATTGTCGAAGGAACCAATGGAAGTGTTTCTGTAGAGGTTTCCGGCAAGGTTTATCGTCCCGCAGAAATTTCCGCCATGGTTCTGGGGAAAATGAAGCAGACCGCGGAAGAGTATCTTGGTGAAGAGGTAACCGATGCTGTAGTTACCGTGCCGGCCTATTTTAATGATTCGCAGCGCCAGGCAACGAAAGATGCTGGGAAAATTGCAGGGTTGAACGTCCAGCGAATCATTAATGAGCCGACGGCAGCTTCCCTGGCATATGGGCTTGACAAAAAAGGCGAGGAGAAGATCGCTGTTTTCGATCTCGGTGGCGGTACGTTTGATGTGTCGATTTTGGAGATTGGTGACGGTGTGTTTGAAGTAAAATCGACTAATGGTGATACCTTTCTTGGCGGTGAAGACTTTGATATGCGCATTGTCAACTGGCTGGCGGATGAGTTCAAGCGTCAGCAGGGCATAGACCTGCGTAATGATAAAATGGCTCTTCAACGCCTAAAGGAAGAGGCGGAGAAAGCGAAAATGGAGCTTTCCACCACTAAAGAAACCGATATTAATCTGCCGTTTATCACCGCTGATGCCTCCGGTCCCAAGCATCTCAACATTAAGCTGAGCAGAGCAAAGCTTGAGAGCCTGGTAGATGATCTCGTGGAGAGAACAGTAGGACCATGTCGCACTGCTCTGAAAGATGCCGGCTTGCAAGCTTCCGATATTGATGAAGTTATCCTGGTGGGCGGTATGACCAGAATGCCCATGGTGCAGAAAAAAGTTTCCGAGATTTTCGGCAAAGAACCGAACCGGGGAGTTAATCCTGATGAGGTGGTTGCCATCGGTGCGGCTATCCAGGGCGGTGTTCTGCAGGGTGATGTGAAAGATGTTCTGCTGCTTGATGTTACCCCGCTGTCTCTTGGGATTGAGACTCTTGGTGGAGTAACGACTAAACTTATAGAGAAAAACACAACCGTACCTACCAAAAAGAGTCAGGTATTTTCTACCGCGGCAGACAACCAGCCTGCAGTTTCCATTCATGTATTGCAGGGCGAGCGGGAAATGGCTCAGGACAATAAGACAATTGGTCGATTTGAACTGACGGATATCCCACCGGCACCGCGAGGCGTTCCACAGATCGAGGTAACCTTTGACCTGGATGCCAATGGTATTTTGAATGTTTCAGCAAAAGACCTCGGCACCGGTAAAGAGCAGTCTATCAAGATCACGGCATCATCCGGGTTGACTGAAGCGGAAATCGAAAAAATGACCCGGGATGCAGAAGTGCATGCCGAAGAGGATAAGAAACGACGGGAACTGGTTGAAACACGCAATCAGGCAGACTCGCTGGTTCACGCGACGGAAAAAAGCCTTAAGGATCTCGGCGATAAAGTGGATGCTGAAACCAAGGCAAACGTTGAAAGTGAAATTGAGAATGTCAAGAAAGTACTGGAGTCTGATGATGTAGCAAAGATCAAGGCTGCGATGGAGGCATTGACCACCGTTTCTCATAAACTGGCCGAGCTTATGTACGCTCAGGCTTCCAAAGAGAATCCTGATCAGGGAGGTGGCTCTGCAGGCAGTGGTGGAGCAGGAGCTGGTTCCGGGAAGAAGAAGGACGATGATGATGTCGTAGATGCCGACTTCGAAGAAGTAAAGTAGGGAAACTCTTTTCAGGCTACTGTAGTGTTGTCTGGAGTGAGGAGTCCCGGCTCCTTGGTAGGTCTCGTTTTATATGATCATCCTGCCGGGTCCTAGCGGGATTTTCAACAACGTCCTTCTTTAATGCAGGACATGTTTACAGTAAGGGAGTGTGAAATATTTTTTCACACTCCCTTTTTTTTTCTATATACGGTATTGTAACCGCCTGGAAATGCCAGCGCTGTTTTTATTCATTTAACTCATTATCACTATTATGAAAGTATTATCAGGTATCCAGCCCTCCGGGCAGCTCCATATCGGCAACTACTTCGGCATGATGAAGTCGATGATATCGCAAATGGAGAATTCGGAACTCTATGTCTTTATTGTTGATCTTCACGCCATGACATCAGTCCATGATCGGGAGAAACTGTCAACCGGTACACTGGAGGCTGCCGCCGATTTTCTCGCTCTGGGGCTTGATCCCGATAAGTGTATTTTCTGGGTTCAATCTGATGTTCCGGAGGTGTGTGAATTGACCTGGGTGTTGTCTACGCTTGCTCCCATGGGACTGCTTGAGAGGTGCCATTCCTATAAAGACAAAGTAGCCAGAGGGATAGCTCCGAGCCATGGCCTGTTTTCCTATCCCATCCTGATGGCTGCCGACATATTACTGTATCAGGCGGATATCGTACCTGTCGGCAAAGACCAGAAACAGCATCTTGAAGTTGCCAGGGATCTTGCCCAGAAATTTAATAACGAGTTTGGCGAGACCTTTGTTGTTCCTGAACCGGCAATTTCTCAGGAGACAGCAGTGGTGCCGGGACTGGACGGACAGAAAATGTCAAAATCCTATGGAAACACCATTCCGATTTTTATGGAAGGCAAGCAATTGAAAAAGCGGGTTATGGCTATTGAAACCGATGCTACTCCGGTGGAAGACCCGAAAGATCCACAAAAATGCAATCTTTTTAACATTTTTAAACTCTTTGCCACCCCTGAAAGAACAAAAGAAATTCATGATCTCTATGTTAATGGAGGTGCAGCGTACGGTTACATAAAACTGGAGCTGCTCGAACTTCTCAATGAATTTTACGGGGACGCCCGCCGCAAAAAGAAGCAGTATCTGGCCGACCCGGACATGCTGCGGCAAATTCTTCGCAAAGGTGCTGATAAAGCTAGAGAAAAGGCGCTGATCACCCTCGATCTCGTCCGCGACAGGGTTGGGTTGAAATATTAGTCTGCCAGCTGGAGAGATCTGCCTCTAACAGTCTCCTCCAAAGCCCTTAAATACAAAAAGGAAGTTTCCTATGTCATATGAACAATTCGGCATATCGAGAGAAGATGCCCTTGATCTCTTGAAAAGCCGGCTGAAAAATGAAAATCTGTATAAACACTGTCTGGCCGCCGAAGCGGTATTGCAGGCGACGGCCAGGGAACTTGGTGAGGATGTCGATAAGTGGGGGTTGGCGGGGCTGCTCCATGACCTTGATGCCGAAACCCAGCCGGATCTTGATGTCCATACTGTGGAGACAGCCGAAATTCTTGAGGAAAGGGGAGTTGACGCTGATATTGTCGAGGCCATATGTCTGCATAACCTCCAGGCCCATCCGGGGAAGCAGCGCAGCAGCCCTTTTCATTTTGCTCTGGCAGCAGGTGAAACTATTACCGGCCTGATAATTGCCACCGCTCTGGTCTATCCCGACAAAAAGCTGTCGTCTGTTAAACCGAAATCGGTGAGAAAGCGTATCAAAGAGAAAGCTTTTGCACGTGGTGCCGATAGAGAGATCATTAAAGAATGCGAACAGGCGGGAATACCGCTTGCCGATTTTTGTGCCTTGAGTCTTACAGCAATGCAAGGTATTGCAGATGAATTGGGCCTTTGATGTTGAAAACGGTGAGAGCCGGAGGAGAGAAATTCAGGAAGGGGTGCTTTTCACATTATGGTGCGGAAGGAAGGTTGCGATGACCTCCCTTCCATGTTTTCACTGGATA
>JAZBNU010000430.1:0-2534 GCA_036350815.1 Desulfopila sp. | reverse complement strand
TCTTCATGTCGACCCGTCCCTTGTGTATTTTTCACCACGAAGTGCCTCTGAGCGTCACCGGATTGCTTGTTCAGTCAGTGCTGGTGAGCATGTTCTGGTTATGTTTTCCGGTATTGCTCCTCTGCCTTTAATGGTAGGCTTGCATAGTAATGCCTCTACTATACTGGGTATTGAAAAAAATCCAGCAGCCCATCTATTTGCTCTGCAAAACCTCAAGACAAACCGTAGAGTAAAAAATGTTACCCTTGTGCAGGGAGATGTTGCAGATGTTGTTCCTCAAGTGGCAGGCAGTTTTGACAGGATAGTCATGCCTTTTCCTACTGCGGCGGAAACCTACTTGGCCCTGGCGCTTCAGAAATTACGAAAAGGAGGCCGTCTTCATTATTACGATTTCTGCGTTAGAGGAGAATTTGCCAAAGCAGAAATGGTGGTTGCAGAAACGTGCGAGAACGAAGGGAGGAGATTGATCCGCACAGAGATACATACGTGCGGCCATGTTGGTCCGAAAAATTACAGAATATGTGTGGATGCCGAAATAGAATAATTGCTGATTTTTTCTGTCGTTGTGCGAATAATGTCACGTGAGTTTGTTGAAAAAAACCGCAGCACGATGTGAATCAGCGCTGCGGTTTGTATATCCTGCAGGTAATTTACTTCTTTTTAATCATGTCCAATCTTTTGCCGGCCAGTTGCAGACTTGGTGGTCCAAGCCAGGTACCTGCCAGCAGCAGGTTGTAGTATGCCCATTTGAACAACAGTTTTGATATATGGTTGAATTTTGTATCTTTCAGCAGTCCCATAGGGCCGATTGCCGGAAAGGGATATTCTCCTATCACCGGTTCGATATCGTAGCTGAAGTCTATGACGTAGGCTTTCCCGAAGCCTGATTCGATGAATCAGAGTGCGTGCCCGTCTGAGCGGGCATGCTGGGCTTCGCCGTCAATATACGCCACAATGTTTTCTTCAAGAATGTCTGCCTGGAAATGTGCAACAGCACCTGCCTTTGATGTTGGTACGTTTGTGCCATCACCCAGAACCCAGACATTGTCATGACCTTCAGGTTGGAGTGTATGCTTGTCTACGGGAATGTATCCCATGGCATCAGCCACACCTGAGTCAATCATCACCTGAGATCCGAAGTTGGGGGGGATAGAGACAAGGAGGTCATAGTCGACTTCCTGGCCGTCAAATGCCTGAATGACTTTTCTTTCCCCATCTACGGCACCGAGGGCAAAATTTGGTACAATGTTGATATTTTTTTCAATACAGGCCTGGGTAAGTACTTCGGTAGCCACCGGTTTTGTAAATGCACCAGTGAGAGGGGTGACAAATTGAAGGTCTACCTTTTCACGGATGCCGCGCTGCTGGAGATGCCAGTCTACCAGAAAGGCAAATTCAAGAGGCGCCACCGGACATTTAATCGGCATTTCTGCGATATTGACAACGAGTTTGCCGCCTTCGAATTTGGCTAGTGCCTTTTTCAATTCCAGGCAGTCATCGTATGTATAATAGCCGAAAGCTGTTTTATTCCAGGTTTCCCCAAGTCCTTCAACTTCCTCCGGCAATGTCTCGCATCCGGTGGACATGATGAGGATATCGTAGCTGAACTTGCCAGCCGTTTCGGTAGTAATTACCTGTTTGTCCCAGTCTACATTGGCCAGTTCAGAGATTACGAAATCAATACCGGGCTTTAAGAACTCTCTTTTTGTTTTTCGTATCTCCTTCGCGGAATTCATTCCGAAAGGTACAAAAAGATAGCCGGGCTGATAATCATGGTTGTTATCCCGATCAATAATTGTGATGTTCCACTCTTTACGATCAAGATGTTTTCTCATCTTGTTGGCCATCATGGTACCACCACAACCGGCACCGAGAATGACGAGTTTTTTCATAATCTGTTACGCCTCCTATCCATTATGTTGTTGTTGCCTGCTGTTTTTTTTCCGGAGAAAAGGCAGCAGTAAATGTAAAGTGCTTCTTAACTCTGTTTGTCGTTTTCTCTGTAGGCCTGCAAAAGAGCGCCGATAACTTCCAGCATGGTGAAAGTCGCGCCTAGTGCTTCCTGTACCTTAGGTTCGTTAAGTTTTTTAACCATGCCGAACATGCTGACTCTGTTGGATTTACTCAGGTCGATATTCTGCAGCACTTTACCCATGGCTTCGGCCTGTGCCTCTGTAATATCGATGGATTTGACTGTTTGCAGTGCCGAGCCGGAGAGCTTCATTAAACCGCTGATGCTGGTGAAAAATTCTATGACCATCGGCAGAGAGAGTTTAGCCAGGGGTTCGACATCATCCTTCAACTCCATCCCGGCTTTCATCAGCAAGAGAGCTGAGTTGAAATTTTCCAGGTTGCCGAGGATGTTTCTGATAAGCGGTCTGACTTGGTCCATGTCGAGATTTTCGCTGATTTCAGCAACGGTCTCGATGGCCATGGGGTACGCCAGTTTGGCGATGGGCTCAATTTCGTCTTTGAGTTCCATGCCGGCCTTCAGCATATTGAGGGCTGTGTTGAAGTTTTCCAGGTTGCTGAGT
>JAZBNU010000429.1:0-14885 GCA_036350815.1 Desulfopila sp. | reverse complement strand
GCATAACTTCGCCTATCTGGGCTTCCTTTTTCACTGTGACACTGGCCAGATCCGCCGGATTCTTGATGATGCGAGGAGTGATGAAAATAAACATATTGGTCTGGGTATTACGCTGGGAATCAGTGCGAAACAATCGTCCCAGAATGGGAATATCGCCAAGAAACGGCACCCGCGAATTGGCCTGCGTGCTATCTTGCCCGATTATGCCTCCTATGACCACGGTTTCATTATTTTTCACCACTACCGTAGTGTCAGCTGTCCGCTTGAAAGTAGTCGGGGTGTTGTTCGTGTCATCTTTCAGTTTGATAACCTCTGTTGCTATCTCCAGACGAAGTGTCTCTGCCTGGTTAATCTGCGGTGTGATAGTAAGCTTGGTGGATACGTCTCGATATTCATAATTGGTATAGTCCTGTTCCCCTGCTGTTGTGTTCTGACTGGTGATATATGGAACGTTCTCACCAACACTGATTTCCGCCTTTTTATTGTCTGTTGTCAGTATTTGTGGAGTGGAAACGATATTTATATCCGAGTCATTTTTATATGCGCGGAGAACAGCCCCGATATTGGGAAAAGTGACACCGCCGATTTTGATGCCTTGTTTGATCAACCCGACAGTCAACCCGGTTGCGGAAGGAGGCGAAGACTCGCCAATATTGCCAAGCAGACCAAACGGAGGATTACCACCGCTGAACCCACTCACCACCGTACCAGTCTCATCGGAAAAATTGCCGCCCAGAGCCCACTCAACTCCGACTTCGAAATCCTTAGTGGTATTCACTTCAAGGATAAGTGCCTCGAGATAGACCATTCGTCTGGGAATATCCAGTTTTTCAATAACCTCTGCCAGGACACTGTACTCATTACGCGAGGCATTGATGATGAGAGAGTTCGTCTCCTCATCGGACATAATTTTAACCTCCTTGGAAATTGCCGGCGCAACCCCCTGTCCTTCTGAAGCTGAAGGCGTCTGAGCAGGAAGAAAATTGAGCACTTTAGCCATCTCTTCCGCCCGGGCATGCTGAAGATAATGGACATGAATATTACCGCTGTCCTTTCTCATTTCCGAATCGAGCACCTTCACCAGCCGGTTGACACGCTCAATATCCGCCGGTGTTGCTACAACGATGATTGCATTTATACGTTCATATGGAACTATCTTGATAGCTGTTGTCTGAGAACGGGCTCCTTTCTGCGGTGGCGCTCCTACTTTCTGGAACAGCGGCGTTAATACCTTGGCAACCGTATCTGCGGCTGCAAACTGCAGCGGCAGCACCACAATGTCCTCACCTGTATAGGCAACATCAATGGCATCAATTATGGCGATAAGACGCTGGATATTGGAAAGTGTCTCCGTAACAATCAGGATACCCGACTGCGTATGAGCGATCATAACCGAGGTCTTGGATACAAGTGGGGCAAGCACCGCTTTAATCTCATCTGGTGTAGTATATTTTAACGGTATAAGCTGAGTGACGATTTTGTCTTCTGGATGCTGAGCCAGATCGGAGCGGAATGTCCGGATATTTTCCGAACGTGCCTTCACAGCCGGGATAATCTTCGTAACCGCGCCTGCTTCCACCGTTGTATAGCCGTGCACATCCAGAACCGATTCAAAAACCCTGTAAGCCTCTTCTTCGGAGATTTTGGTGGGCGAAATGATGGTGACGGTACCCTTGACAGTTTTATCGATGATAAAGTTTTTCCCGGTCAACTCACTGATATATTTTATAAACAAATGAATATCGACATTTTCAAAATCTATCGTGATAAAACGCTGGCTTTTCGGTGTATCCGTCTGTGCCGTTACACTGCTGCACAAGCAGATGAGCAGCGGTATCATCACAGCGAAAAAAAACATGATTTTTCCAGGTTGTCGTGTCCGCATTTTTCGTTTTCCTTCCCTATTTCCGTTAACCCGGTTCGTGTATCTCAAAAAAATCTCATCCCAATTGTTTCAATGCCCAGAAAACAGCCGAACTGAGACCTTCTCTTGTCAATCTTATATTCTGGTTGTTTCAAGCGATCTCTTTGCTGAGCAAAATTACCAAAAACTCCCCTTCAGTTCTGTGTCCCGAAATTTTCCATGTTCGCGCCAGGGCCTTCCTTAGCCGCCTCACCCACCTGTTCCGACAATTCCTGCTCGATATTTTCTTCAGGAATTTCTACAGGTTCTTCGATCTGCTGTTCTTGAAATTCCTCCTGAACATCTTCAAAGGTGCTGAACTCATCCTGCGGCACATCACCAGGAACAGATCGTTGTCGCTGCTGCTGTGTTGTGGGAGGGACAACAACCCGTCTTACAGGACTGGCTGGAGAAACAGCCGCCTCCACCGCCGGACGCATAGTAGCCGCCTCACTCATATCCAGAACCTGATCTTTCTCCTGATAGTTCAGGATAATCTTGCCTCGTAATATTTCCTTCACTTCGGCGCCTTCTATCACATCACCCCGATAAAAAATGTCCTGTTTGTTTTTCCTTTTATCGAGAATGATAGCCCTGCTGCGTCCTTCCTCGCCTGTTATGGTGCCCATAAGTACAAGATCTAGCTTTGTGGTCTCCAGGCTTTCCAGTGGATTTGTTTCCTCCACCACCGTCTCAGGTTCTTCCTCCACCAAATACGACTGGAACAGATTCCTTTCAATAATAACACTGTAATCCTGATGTCTCTCAGCTTTTCTATCTCCCCTTCGGTCTTTTTCCACAACGGTGCTTTGTCCCGTTGTTTCCTTATCCAGTACAAGAAAATACCGCTCCGCCATCCCATAAAAAAGCTCGACACCGCCTATGCAAAGCAGCGTGACGATGAAAAATGGCAGTATTCGTGTTATATTTTTTAACATCTTTTCTTTCGTTTAAAAAAACAGTCGGAATCACTCAAAGACAAAGGTCGGTCGGCCAACAGTCCCACCAACTGTAAAAGGCAGCATCTTTGTATTGCGCTGCTTCAGCATACGAGTGACAATGGCTTGCAGCTGCCTGTTTTCCTGATAAAGCGGCGGAAGGGGAGAAAGCTCTCCCTTAACGCTGATTTCTGCGGCAAGCCAGGGTTCCAGCAACTGCACCTCTCCTGAAAAAACAGCACTGAGCTTGTTGTTGGAAAAAGTACCATCGGTTATTTCCAACCGTTTGTCCTGAAGTACAAACTTTAAAAACCCGGTATCCAGATCCATGGTATCGAGCCCCAGAATGGGCCTATGTAAAGCAAATGCACCACGACTTATCCGCACGTCACCTGAACCTGAAAGCAGCTCAAAGCCCGATTTTGTAAAAACCACTGAACCGCCCGCAGTCAGAATTCCACTTACCTTCCTGTCGAGTTCACGCTCCATATACGTCAACCGGGCAAGATCAAGATTTTCAATCTTCAGATCAGTCAGCTCAAGTGTATCTGCCTGCGAAGAACTCTTCAGTTTCACCGAATGCTGCCCGCCAAAAGCTGAGCTCTCCACTGCAAAAGTACCTATAAAATCAGGCCACACCGGTTTCACCGCAAGACGCGGATCTTCAAATAAAACGACTTCGGCAGCTCCATCTCCACGCAGCTGGAAATCCTCAAAAAAAAGCGTGCCCGGAAAACCATAACGTATTGACCCTATAGAACAATTCACCCCTGGAACTGTCTCTTCTATCATAGCACAGCAGAGTTGACGAAATTCACTCGCGGGAAAGCGCAGGTACAACAGTACCCCTGTAAGAAGAACTCCGTAGAGAACCACCGCCAGCCAATAGATCGTTTCTTTTTTCGATTTCGCCATTTTCAGCCGTTATCCACAAACGTAACTATCTGAAGTATCACTTCGAGGAGGCCTTTCTCCTGACCGCTTTCCTGAATGGATATTCGTTTAATTGAAACAACATTTTCCGGCGACTCGATACGCTCCAGAAAAGCAACCAGCTTTTCAAGAGCTATCCCCTGGAGTTTCATTTCCACCAGCGACTCGACAAGCTCGCCATCCCCTTCAAATGTCGAAGGCTTCATATAGCCGATAAATTCCTTAACATCGGCTACGGACGCCTGTTCGTCTAAAAAGGAGAAGAGCGAAAATGACGATGGCCTTTTTTGCAGTTGTTCCCTGATGCCGCCTGCTTCAGCCCTGAGGCTGCGATAATCCTGCTGGAGCAGCTGCAGCTCAACCAGTTCAGCCTCCTTCTGGGAAATAGAGGAATCAAGCCGGCTGTCCGCATCCAGATAGGGCATGACAACAAACTGTACAAGGGCAAAAATCACAAGAAAACACAAACCGATCAGCACTATCAGTTTTTCTCGGGATTCAAGTTTGTCAAAACCCGATTTTTCACGAATGTCTTTGATATATTTGCCTAGCATATCAGCCTCTGTTCAACTCCAGCCTGATTTCAAAGCGAATGCCGGTACCTCTGGCGGCCAGATTGGCTGAATTGATCGTTACGGTTGCAAAATAGCTGGAATTTTCCAGTGCTTTTTTCAGCCCGTCAACGCTGTTAAAATTATCGGTGAGACCTCGAATAAGTATGCCGTTACGATCCGCCACCAGTCGGACAACATGAACATTGATGGACGGAGGGATGTAGACTGATATTTCCGCCAGGATATCGAGTATTTTAATATCAGACTGCAGCACGGCATCGCCCAGCATACCCTGACGGATTTCTCGAATCTCCACCTTCAGCTGCTGTACCGGATCTACAATTCGCTGAACCTCCGGGAGCGTCTCAGCAAAGATCGCATTGCCTCTTTCTTTTAAGGACAGCAGTTTCTTTTCCCGCACGGTGTAATCATTCCACAGGTACGCCATCGCAATCACAATGCAGAGAAGCACGGGAATCCCCAGTCGGGGGATAAGCCTGCGGTATCTCTCAAAGGAAATCCGTCTGCTGAATTCGTCTTTTCGAAAATTGAAGCCGGCCTGATTGCGCCCCGAACGAATGCCCAGTGCCAGAGCACCGCTCATAAGGTCAGCACGCCACAAACCACAACCATCGCCCACTTTTATGGACGACTGAACGAGGTCGAGGGGCAGCACAGCCGTGCCGAGTGCTTCCTCCAGTATTTCTCTGCTGTTTGGCACATCAGCCAGAGCACCTGTGAGATAGAGCGGCAATCCAGGGTCGAGATCGCTGAGCACAAAAAGCGTGTGACGAATACCGGCACACATTGCCGCAATGGTCTCCTCTATTTTCCCCGGCCTCTCTGCAGAAACCTGCTGGGAGTTTTTATCAATCCGGAAATTGGCCTTACTTCCATCATCAAAAACCATGGTACGCACCAGACGCATTCTCCCTTCCACCATGACATAGATGGTGACCCTTCTGCATCCGGCATCGAGCAACACGAACGACGAATCTTCCCTTTGGCGCGACAGCTGCAACGCCGTCTGCACATTTGAAATGGCCACAATTTCCGGATCTAACCCAAGAGACGCCAGTTCATCGAGCCGACCAGCGAGAAAATCTCTGTTTATCATCGCCGCTACAACTGAGGATTGACCTTCTTTTCGACCGGTAACCAAGCTATCAACAAGAACGTCTTCCATGTCGACAATGGAAGTGTCTTCCAGCTCGATGGGGAGAATTTTATCAATCTTACGTTTATCGTGAAAAGGGAAAGAAAGATTACGAAAGAAAAAATTCTCCGCCCCCAGACTGATCCGGCACGCCTCATCAGTATATTCAACATGATGAAGCACCTCCGCCACCAGCTCGACAAGGCTTTCCTTTCCTGACGGCACGGAAAGACCGCACTTCGAAACAGTCACCGATTTTCCGGCAATGACAAGCATGAGCCCGCAAATCACATCATCACGGATATCTATGGATATGAGCTTCTGCGCCATGTTTCCTACTCGATCTTTCTGCTGACAATGGTCGGTATAGAGCCTTTCTGCCGCTCCACCACTGTAGTCAGAGTTTTTCGCATCTGGTCCTGTTCCGCCGTGACCTTTACGGTGAAAAATCGGCTGGAGGTGCCAACACTATTTCCAAGATCAATCACTTGCCCCCAAGGCAGGTTTTTATACCATTGCGGATTTTGTAATTGATCTTTATTTTCACTTTGCAGACGAAAATCCAGCAGCTCTTGTACAAATTCAGTTGTCATATCCTTGCTCAAAGCCTGAAGGATATCAGCAGATGCCGTGTTAATATTAATTTTGCCATCATTACCATAAACAGTCACAAGATGACGTAATCCGGGAAACGCATCATTACCGTAATATAAATCAGATGTTATACCACGGATCAGCAGCAATTCCTCGATAAACTCCATCGGTCCGTTCCTGCATGTATACGATGGTTCAAGGGAACGGTAATAACTGCTTTCGGTCTCTACAATGCCACTTTCCTGGTCATCAGCATCAATCCAGTCAACAATGGCGTTAACAATCATCTCAGCATCTTCATCGCTCATTTCATCTTGGCCAACCCCGAGGAGCAATTCTTGCAATATTTCTCTGTTTTTATTGGCAGCCGCATTCCCTCCGCCTTGGCCGGATGTACTGACCAGGCTGTTGAGCTGTAGCCGGCCGCTGAGGTCTGCTATTGCTATATCTAACTTGCCTCTCCCGTAAAGATTTGAAAAATCTTGGTTTTCCAGCTGGGCCCATATATCATGAAAGCTGTCATACTGATTCTCCCCGTCGTCTTCTTCCAAAAGCGCTACAGCCAGGTTATAACCGGACTTGGCCATGATTGCCATCCTGCTGGAAACCAGCAGATTGGCTGAACTCATCAGCTCCTGCCGCATATCTTTGCTGAACTGCACAGTTACAGCCACCAGCAGGCTTATGACGGTAACCGCGAGAAGCAATGCAACACCTCGGTTGTTGCGCAGAATTCCTCTCTGTTCTAAATCGACCATACCTTTTACCTGGACCATGCTATAGCAGCCGCACTTGAATAGTAAAGAGTACCGTCCTCCGTCTCTTCATCGGCAAAACCGATCCGGATCTTCACTATGGCAGGGAGTTCACTGGTACCACCACCTGTTCCGCCATCATAGGCCCAGTTCTCTGATTCGTTACCGTCCTTGTCGATATAGGTAAAGGCAACTTCGCGCAGCCCGTCGCACAGGAGAAAGCCTCTTTCTTCTTCCGCTTCTACACCTGGCAGTAGAGGGACATCAGAACGATAGAGCTGAATCAGGTCACCCTCATCTTCGGACGCAGTGGTGTAGGCAATCAAAGCGGAACCTTTGGGATTTTCATTTTTGGTAAAAACCAGGTGTGCCCTGGAGGTGAAACGCAGACTATCCTGGCGAAATTCACCAGAAACAGTGCTCTCCCCAATAAAGACACCGTTATCACCGATATAGAGAGATTCCAGATCATCAACAAGACGTTCCAGGGTAATTCGGGCACGCTCTCCATATTGGGAATTTGCGCTGGCATTACCAATAACCTTGAATGTGGTGTTGTAGGCACCATACGTCAGGCTTATGACAGCAGCAAAGATCACGAGAGCGATGAGCAGTTCCACCAGAGTAAAGCCTGCTCTTCTATCCTGAAAAACCCTATGCAGACTCACAAGCTGTTTCTCTCCTGCATATAATAATCGACGGCATGGCTGAAAGGACTGTCGCCCCAGACGATAGTCAAGGTGACACGTTTAAGAGGCTTCGCCATCTCTGCCAGAATCTCCGATTCCATAAAGTTTACATCATCAATTTCTATTTTCCAGCGATAACCAGGATACATCTCACCAAAATCACCTTCATCATTATAGAAATCCAGCTGCCCGGCTTCGAGCTCAGCCATTTTTTCCTGCAACAGAAAGGTTGCCTGCGTGTTGAATTTAGCTTCTGCGGCAAGTGACAGGCTCTGTGATTGCGATCCAAAAAGAACAGTCAGAGTAATTGCCAGAACAGCAATCGCAATCATAACCTCCAGAAGGGTAAATCCGGTAGAAGAAAATACACGTGCTGCAGCATCTGTCCTATATATCTTCAACATATCCGTCATACACCCTGGCTGAACCGGAGAATGGTGAAAAAAGCAACGTCAGAGTATTGCCGCTGCTGTCGCTGAGATGAACAAAGGTCTGATCCATATATCCCCGTTGAGAAATCCACAGAGTCTTTTTACCGCTGCTCCCAACACTTTCCGAATGCGATACGACAGACCTGAAACTGATACCGTCAGGCAGCGTCAATCCGTTTTTCGGTTCCTCAGCAAAGGGATCCAGCGTACCGTCAGGTTCGTGCCAGATCCGGTTGGCGTCAAGATCAAAGTGCAGCAGGTATGCTTTATGCTCTCGCACGGCAAGATGGCGAAGTTCCTGAACGGCGCCGACAATTTTCCGAGCCGATGTCCCGAGTTCATCGACATAGAGGGTGTTCCGAAGCGCAGGAACGGCCAGGGTGAGAAAAGCACTCAACAGAATGCAGACTACAATAAGCTCCATCAACGTAAAACCCGCAGTATCAGGATGGTTTTTCCTGGCTGGTTTTTTGTGTTGAAAAGTCAATATATTGAAAAATTTATTCAATTTCCCAATTATTGATATCTGCATTATCGCCTTCACCACCTGACTCACCATCCGCCCCATAGGAAGTGAGGTCAAAATCGGAGTTTACCCCGGGACTGAGATAGACAAAGTCATTCGCCCACGGGTCTTTCGGCACCGTTGCCTTTTCCAGATAACCGCCTTTTCTCCATTTAGGCGGCAATCTACCGCTTTCAGGCGCGGCCACCAACGCCTGGAGCCCCTGGTCAGTGGAAGGATATGTACCGTTATCGAGTTTATAGAGATGCAGAGCTGTCTCCAGTGCCTTAATCTGCAAAGCTGCCTTGGTTCTTTTGGCCTCTTCCGGACGTCCCATGATTTTAGGACCAATATAACCGGCCAGAATTCCAATGATAATCAGGACAACCAGCAGTTCAATCAGTGTAAAACCCTTTTGAGCCGAAGATCTGCTGACAAAAAGAAGTGTTTTTCTGAAAAGCTTCATGTAATTCGTATTATCTCCTTGAAAGAAAAAAATGTGCAGAGTACCAGGAACAGCCCAGCAAGAGAAGGAGAAGAGCCTTCATCTGCAGGGAAAATGCAACCATAAAATAGCTGAACACAACAAACGGAAAAAGAATCATACGTGCAACTGCTCGCAAGAAAGCCGAATTTCCAATGAACTCGGCAACCTTCGGGGAAAATTTGTAGTATATTCCGATAAACTGTTCTCCCGCTATGGTATCCTTCAAATAGGTATCGCGGAAAAGACGCAGCACATCAATATGTGACTGCAAAGCTGAACCGTAGGCGGCGGTAGCGATAAAGCAGGCGTCATCCGTCCTGAACGCCATCTGGTTTCCATAAAGGACGCTGTCATCTGAGAGCACCGCATACGCCCGGACATAATACACGTTGTCCGGTGTTATTCCATTTATATCACTGCCGAAGGTACCGGTATCACTGCCGTCCTCAGTCTGTCCCCGTCTGACAACGGTAGAGTTATAAGCCGAGTTTTCCACCCATTCTGGAAAAACCGAACCTCCTTCACTCACTGTTCCGTCATCAGCCAATCCGGTTGAATCATCAGATACACGATAGGATGGATATGGGGCAATTCCATAGGCCACGCCACGGGTTACTACCGTTGGACGGCAGTCTTCCTCAGAAAGGGAATCCGAGTCTTCACAGACATATCTCGTATTGGCCGTTATCACACCGCCGGACACGGCACTGTTGCGAGTGACGTTTGTCACCGGCAAGGTTCCTATATAGTAAGGGATATCTCCAGGCTGCGGTGCTCCGGGTGTATCCACACCGGTGTCATTGGTGAAGGCAACAACAACCATTTCGTCATACGTGCCGTCTCCTGCAAAGCCGGCAACCAGCACCCGGCCTTCATCGGTCAGCAGAACAGCACGACCGCTGTCATCTTCACCTCTGATGTCGGTGAGAAGCGGTGTACCTTTTTTCGGGACAGCCACAAGGAGATCATCCGTGAAAACAGGTGCAGGATTGTTTTGCTGTAAAGACATTGACAGATCCTCGTTCACCCTGCTGCTCCCCACGTTATCCGATCCAGTTAAAATCGTACTTTCTTTCAGCGTTCCGGAAGCATCAAGATCAAGAAGGACTATATCAATATCACTGCCATTTCCTCCTTCTCCGGCAACCAGAAAGGCCCGGTCTTCCTTTGCAGTGATGTCGTAGGCAACACTGTTCTGACCAAGAGCAGTAACAGCCAGTCCACTATTACCAAAAGAAACATCAATCTGTCCCGCGGAAGTAAACTTTGCTGTGGTTATGTTTTTGGTGCCGTTTGTTGTTGTGTAGCCTGCCGCAACAATTGAATCATCCTGCAGGATAACTGCGGTATTCAACTCTGAGTCGGCAAGAAGTTCGCCGAGATAAGCAGCTCCTTCATTACCGAAGGTGTCATCCACCGAACCATCCTCGTTAAGACGAAAAAGAACCGCTCTTTTGATGTCTTCATTCTCCTGGACGCCACCAATGATTATTTTACCGTCACTCTGCAGATCGACAAAACGGGCCGTAGTATCATCATCGATTTCAATACGCCGTATACCGTTTATGCCAAAAAATGTATCCAGGCTTCCGTTTTCAAGAAACCTGGCAACTATGGCCCATTTCCGTGTATCGGAAAAGACAACCCCTCCTGCGACAATACGGTTTTCCGCATCAAAGGTCAGAGCCAGAGCTTCACCGCCGCTCTCACCATCCTCCAACGTCACTATCCCGGAAGAAGAGGGCCCAAAGCCACTGTCAAGAATCCCATTAGAGGTTATCTGTAAAAGTGCGAATTTTTTAGGAGAGTCTGCATTTTCCCGCAAAAATCCAGCAACAATAATTGTACCGTCCTCTTTTACCTGGACATCATAAGCACCATCATCTCCGCCACCCTGAAGGAAGACGGCTTTGCCATCAGCATTAAAAGCGGTATCCAAGCTGCCGTTCTCATTCAATCGGACAACCGCAATATCAATGCCCGCATTGTTTTCACTGGTACCTGTCACCACAATCTTACCATTCCGCAGACTTGCCGCAGCAAATACTCTGTCGTGGAAATTGTCGATTTCAACAAGCTGAACTCCATCACTGCCAAAGGCAGGATCTTTGATATATGCAGCGAGGCCAAGACACGGAAAGGAGAGCAGCAGAAAAAATGCTGCCGCGGTGATAACCAAACTGCCTGATTTACTTTTCACTGTACTATCCTCATAGGTAGGGCAATTGAGTATCGCCTTGTTTTTCTACATCGCTTAAAACTTCAAACCAGATGAGACCGGTGATGCATGAAAAATTCATTTTCCATCAAATTGTCGAACACTCAAGGGATCAAACCTTACTGCTCTCTATTGTACACCCGATTTCCACTTTTGCCAGACTGGATTTCTGATAAAAAATGTGTCGATTTTCATACATTGAAGAACACTCCTGAATCTTCACGTCTTTCCTTTATTTAAAAATACATTTTTCAGCATTTGTGGCGCTGGCAACGCCATGAAAGTGGCTCTTCATTCGAACAACAAAGTATTTGCCGAAGGCTAACCGATCATCTGGTTCATTTCAAAAATCGGCAGCAGAATAGAAAGAATAATTACTCCGACGATGCCCCCCATCAGGACAATCATAATTGGTTCTATCAGTGCCGTCATTCCCAAAACGGCCGACTCTACTTCCCGCTCATATGCATCAGCCACTTTACGTAACATTTTTTCAAGCGTACCCGCCTGCTCACCGACTCCCACCATCTGAACAAACATCGGAGGAAACCAGGGTGAATTACTCAGTGAAATCGTCATGCTTTTTCCTTCCCTGATCTGCACGATAGCTTCGTCAACCACCTGAGAAATTCTACTGTTATTCATAATTGTTTTAACGATCTCCATCGAAGCAATCAATCCAACGCCACTTTCCAGCAGACTGCCCAGGGTAGAGGAAAATCGCGCCAGAATGATTTTCTGTAATACCGTTCCGACCACAGGCAGCTTCAGCAGAATGTAATCCCAGAGATAACGTCCACGTTTACTTTGTATAAAAAACCTCCCGGCAACAATAACAAGCACTGCCAAAGCTGCCACGACAAACCAGTAGGCAATGAGAAAATCACTCATCCCTATGAGAATACGGGTGGGCAGAGGCAGAATTCTATCCATTTCGACAAATACCTGCGTTATATTAGGGATAATATATGTAATAAGTATAAACAAAACGCCAATGCAGATCAAAGCCATAACACAGGGATAGATAAGAGCCGCCGTCAACTTGCCTTTAAGCGCCTCCTGCTTCTCGCCAAAATCAGCCAGCTTTTCCATGACAATATCCAGCGAGCCGGAAGCTTCGCCGGCCCGTATCATGTTGAGGTAGATATTTGAAAAAACTCTGGGATGTTCCGCCATGGCGTTAGTTAAGGTTTTCCCTTCATTGACTGATTCTTTAATCTGGGCAATTATTTTTTTAAAAGCTGGATTTTCTGTCTGGGAAATGAGTGAGGAAAGAGAAGGAACCAGTGGAATCCTCGCGCCAAGCAATGTTGCCAGCTGTCTGGTGAAAATATGTATTTCTTTTGAAGTAATGCGGTCGAAAAATCGTAGTGAAACCTGCTTGCCGCCTTCTTTTCTCCGAGATCTGGCAGAATTCTCCTGAATAGAGATAGGATAATGCCCCCTGGCTCGCAGCTTTTTCCTGGCACTACCGGTACTGTCGGCATCTATAATGCCTTTGCAATTCTTTCCTGCTTTATCGAGGGCTTTGTACTCATATACGGGCATAATACACCTTTTTCCTTATCATTCTGTAATTTTATGTAATCCCGTGGAAAATTACAATGACAATCAAAGAAAATTGGAAAATAGAGAGAAATTCATATATAGTTGGTTCATTCATCATTGAAGGATGAATATATGACGCCCTCTCGGGAAATAATCAAGCCTTCATTATATGCTGGTTCCGTGCCGGATACGACGGCACAAGTTCGCGGGCAGGGAAGATAAAACCTCATGCTGTAGCTCTATCTCATGTATATCGACTATTTCGGTCTCAAGGAAAACCCATTCACCATATCGCCCAATCCCCGTTATTTATATATGAGCGAGCATCACCGTGAAGCGCTGGCTCATCTGCTCTATGGCATATCGGGCAACGGTTGTTTGATTCTCCTCACCGGCGATGTGGGAACAGGCAAAACTACAGTATGTCGCAGCCTCCTGGAACAGCTTCCGGAAAATACCGAAACGGCCATGATCGTCAACCCCAAGCTGAGCGTTGAGGAACTGCTGGAAACTATCTGCGAAGAGCTCGATATTCCTTTCTCAAAAAACACCACATCCATAAAAACATATATAGATGGTATAAACACTCATCTGCTCAAGTCTCATACAGAGGGAAAAACTACCGTGCTTATAATCGATGAAGCACAGAACCTCGACATGGAAGTATTAGAACAGCTGCGCCTTCTGACAAATCTGGAAACCGACACTTCCAAACTCCTCAAGATTGTCCTGATCGGTCAACCCGAACTTCAGGAGAAACTCAAGGACCCCAGAGTTTCGCAGATAGACCAGAGAATAACAAGCAGGTATCATCTTGCCCCGCTGCAGAAAAATGATGTCGTCGGCTTTATCAGGCACCGCCTCATTGTTGCAGGTGGGGGCAGAATGCAGTTTTTTACTGAGAAAGCACTGGAGCAGGCCTACAGACTGAGCCGGGGCATCCCGCGACTTATCAACATTCTCTGCGACCGAGCCCTTCTTGGTGCCTATGCGGAAGAAAAAGACCAGGTGTCTGAAACGATAATGCTGCAAGCGGCAGAAGAGGTGTTTGGAGAAATTCCTGCACCGGCATCCCCGCCTCCGTTTCCTTTTTTTCGTGTGATAGCGGTAGCCCTTTTTACGCTTCTCTTTGCGGGAGCAGCCACATTCTTTTTCGTTTCGACCGATAATGCCTCTTTCCGGCTTTTTAGCAGCGATTTTTTTAAAGAACTGAAAAACACTGCAACAGGAGAGAAAAACTCCATACCTGCAGAAACAATGAACGCAGAAACCCAGGACCCTGAAAAAATCCAGGCGGAATAACAGATACCTTCCTTTGCAAGCAGAAGCAAGTAATGTCATACATACTTAAAGCACTGAAAAAATCTGAAGCAAAAAGACAGGCAGACCTTTCCCCTGGAAACCTTCATGTCGTCCACTCCCACCAACCGCCTTCTCGTGAAAAAAACAACATATCAAGACGTTGGATGTATATCCTTTGCTGTGTAATACTTCTTCTGCCCATATCCTATGGCATAATGCAACTCTATAAACCCTGGGCGCGGGATACAGCTTCGCCGACCATCACTCTGGATGCCAATACAATCAGTATGCCACCTGAAAAAGAGTACAAAACACCAATCCCCGAGCTCAGAGCTGCAGGGAAAAAAATTATGGTGGAACCGCCACCACAGAGCAGTATCCTTGAGCCCCGGCCACTTAATGAAACACCGCAACGCGCACCCCTGCCAGCCATGACCGTGGATCCCGCAATTCCCTACCTGGAGGAACTTGATCCGTATATCAGGGAAACAGTTCCCCCGCTGCATCTTGCTGGACATGTCTATTCATCCGACCCACAGCTCCGTATGATTCTCATCAATAAAATTATCGTCAGAGAAAAGGAACGGATTGAAAAGGATTTTATCCTGGAAGAAATTACTCCTGAAGGCGTAATACTCCGCTCAGGCGATATCTTTTTCCGCATGAAAGCCTATTGATTTGTAAAAAGCCTTTTTCGTTTGACAAGCAGCAGACCTCTTTGTACTTTCCGGAGAATATTGTCAGCCGTAGACATTGTTTACCATCAGGGTAATGCAACGCATTCATGGGTGCTCTTGACTGGTGAAAAACCTAGACTGAAGGTAAAGACCGGCCGCAGGGGAGGTGATCTTTGACATACATCTCCATTTCCT
>JAZBNU010000428.1:0-2706 GCA_036350815.1 Desulfopila sp. | reverse complement strand
GGGTGTCTGCAGCCAGGACGGCTGCAGTCAAGCCCCCATGGAAGGGTTTATGGCGTCCCGTGAAAAGAGTGATCCTGCCCCATAGGGCTTGCTGATCTTTAGGGGTAATCAGAAAAACAAATGCACCAAAAAAGATTTTTTCACTGTATTTGATCTACGTCAAAAAAACTCCTCTATACACCTGCTACAATGTAGTTATCAAAAGCCATTCACCCTGGTCTCTGAATGTTTATGTGTCTTTCATCGAAATTGGCACCCTGTCATATTTCAAAAAATAAGCGGTGCACCATCCCCGCAATCATCCCGACAAGGAGAGCAAATGCCCATTTTTGCATATCTGGCAATACCGAAACAGGGGGAACTGGAACAACTTCATACTGCCATGAGCAGCATGCTGTATTGCGAAGTTTTCCCAGCAGAAAATAGAGACGTCCTCATCCTGGTAACAGATACGCCCGATGATCCTGAAGAAAAAGCGCTGCAACAACGATTACGCACTTTGAGCTCTCTGCAGTCTCTCAGTATGACCTTTGGCCACAAGGATGCGCCCCAAACCGAAAAACCACGAGGTGACCATGAAACTTGATAGACGAACGTTCATCAAATATGCGGCAGCAGCCAGCGCCATCGCAACCGCACAATCACTTTTTCCGGGCATCTCTTTTGCTGACTGGACCAGACAACAGGGAGCTCCCGGCATACTTTCCTGGAAAAAATCTCCCTGCCGCTTCTGCGGAACCGGATGCGGCCTTTTGATCGGTGTTTCCGGCGGCAGAGCAGTAGCCGTAAAGGGTGATCCCAATTGCGGTGTCAATAAGGGACTGTGCTGCGTTAAAGGCTATCATTCCATCCAGGCACTCTATGGAGAGGACCGACTCACCAACGCCAAAGTGCGCCGCAACGGTGAGATGATCGAAGTTCCGGTTTCCGAGGCACTTGATCTGATTGCCAAGAAAATAAAGGACACCATGGCTGTACACGGCAAGGATTCCGTTGCCGTGTATGGCTCCGGCCAGTGGACCATACCAGACGGCTATGTCGCCTCAAAACTGTTTAAAGGCTGTCTGGGTACCAACAACGTCGAAGCAAACGCCAGGCTCTGCATGGCCAGTGCTGTCACGGGCTTCATGACCAGTTTTGGACTGGACGAACCAATGGGCTGTTATGAGGATATCGATCATGCCGACGTTTTCGTCACCTGGGGCAACAATATGGCGGAAATGCACCCTGTCCTCTTTTCCCGCATGCTGGCCAACCGCAAACGAAAAAACAGCGTCACCATCATTGACCTGGCCACTCGAACCACCAGAAGCAGTCTGGCTTCAGACACCTCTATTCTTTTCAAGCCGCAGACAGACCTGGCCGTAGCCAATGCCATTTGCTATGAAATTGTCAAAAACGGCTGGGTTAATCGCTCTTTTATCGACAAACATGTTTCCTTCCATAAAGGGAAGACAAATATCGGCTATGGCACCGAAGATCATTTTCAGTTTACCGACCAGGAAGAATCCATCTCCTTTGCAGCGTATCAACAGTTTCTCGAAGAGTATACACCTGAAAAAGTAGAAAAAATTTCGGGTGTTGCCGCAAAAGATATTAAATATCTTGCAGCGTTGTACGGTGATCCCGCCAAAAAGGTCACTTCTTTCTGGTGCATGGGTATGAACCAGCATACCCGCGGAACCTGGATTAACAACCTGGTCTATAATATTCATCTGCTGGTCGGAAAAATCTCTACACCCGGCAACAGCCCCTTTTCCCTGACCGGCCAGCCGAGCGCCTGCGGCACAGTCCGTGAAGTAGGTACCTTGACCCACGCACTGCCTCACGGTGTGGTGACCAACGAAAAAGACAGGGCCATGGCCGAAGAGATCTGGGGCCTCCCGCCGGGTTCTATCGATCCCAAACCAACCTACCATACCGTGGAAATGTTCCGCGCTCTTGACCGGGGTGATATTCGATTTATGTGGATACAGGTAACCAATCCAATGGTCACCATGCCGAATTTGCAGCGCTACCGTGACGGAGCCAAAAAGAATGATCGATTCGTGGTTGTCTCGGACGTTTATCCCACCCCGACAACCGATATTGCCGATGTCATCCTCCCTGCCGCCATGTGGGTGGAGCAGGAAGGGCTCTACGGCAATTCCGAGAGAAGAACCCAGCATTTTGAGCAAATCCTTGAACCACCCGGTGACGCCATATCAGACACCTGGCAGATAATTGAGGTTGCCAGAAGACTGGGATACGAACAACAATTCCCCTGGTCGCAGGAAAACTACATTGAAAAGATATGGGAAGAATATCGTCGCTTTCACGCGGGTCCGAAACATGAAATGGCCCCCTACTCCGTCCTGCAGAAGCGCTCCGGAGTACAATGGCCCTTTGTCAACGGCAAAGAAACCCGCTGGCGCTACAATTCCCTGTACGATCCGGCCTGTACCTCGGGAGACGATTTTCACTTCTACGGCAAGAAAGACCAGCGAGCCTGGATCTGGGCTCGCCCCTATGAACCTGCTGCCGAATCACCAGACCAGGACTACCCCTTCTGGCTGAATACCGGTCGCGTTCTGGAACATTGGCATACCGGTTCAATGACCAGACGTGTAGTTGTCCTGCATAATTCCGTTCCCGCCTCATATGTTGAACTCAACCCCGCTGACGCCGCCGACATGGGTGTGATGAATGGCGAACTGGTAAAAATCT
>JAZBNU010000427.1:0-10863 GCA_036350815.1 Desulfopila sp. | reverse complement strand
GGGTGTCTGCAGCCAGGATGGCTGCAGTCAAGCCCCCATGGAAGGGTTTATGGCGTCCCGTGAAAAGAGTGATCCTGCCCCATAGGGTTTGCTGATCTTTAGGGGAAATCAGAAAAAACAAAATAAATCCATGATCGTGTTGTGTTGATGATATTAGGAAATCTTCTTTTAAAAGAAGATTTCGAACTGCTGTATATCATATCTCTTTTATACAGCATTCGCCCGAAAAAAGCACCTGAGCTCTTTACCCGGCAGGAACGTTCGAGAGAGGATTGCGTCTTCTCATTGTAAATTTACCTGTGGGGGGCTCTCTGCAGCAGTCCGGTTTGCAGAGAGCTGTGCTATAAGCACTCTCGGGACACCAGTATGAGATAGCCTGAAAATGGTGCGCAGCCAGAAATTTTTAAAAAGAAGGGCATTTTCGGTGGAGGCAGGGTATTATACACAGTTTTGACAAGTCTTTCCGGGGACCAAGGGTCTTAATACAGGGCAAAACCAGGACGACGATTGTGAGTGACTCGAAAAAGCCGAACAACATGGGGAAAGATTTTCTTTCGCCTTATCCTGTCAGCCGTCTTGCCCCTTCCTATGAGCTTGTTGACCTGGCGAATGAGATCTCCAGGGCCGATGATATGCTCACGGTGCAGGCAAGCGGGAAACTGCGCCTGTTGGCGGAACAGATTAAAGTGCTGCAAAAAGAAGCGCACAAAATCCTGCATGAGACCAGGAGAAATCAGGAACTGCACAGGGCGGAATGTAATTTCAAGAAAAAAGTAGGCCAGATTTATCATTTATACCGAAAAGATGATGAGACACTGCTTTTTTCTTTGCTCTCTCCTGAAGAATGGGGACGACGCCTGCCCTATGCCTATGTCGGTTCTTACAGATTGACAAGTGACATGAGCTGGCAGGACATATCAGAGCAGGCTTCCTGATTGTGCGGACCAGCGCTGTGTAACTTCATCTTTATAAAGGGAGAGATGAAAAAAAATATTTTTATAGAACAACTGCAGGAAGGTGACCGGGTTGATGATGTCTTTCTGGTAAAATCATCGCGACTGGCAGAGACCCGTGCCGGAAAGCCGTATCTCATCCTTGATCTGCTTGATAAGAGCGGAGAAATTAGCGGCCCGGTCTGGGAGAATGCTGAGAAAATGGAAGAGATATGCCGGGCAGGGAATTTTGTCAGTGTCAGGGCGGTGGTCCAGTCGTACCGTGAAAGACCGCAGTTCCGCTTTGAAGATATTCAGCCTGTAGCCAAAGACGACGTTGAATTGTCTGATTTTGTTCCTGCCTCAAATATCGATATTGAAGAAATGGGGCGCCATATCCAGAAAATGGTTGCTTCGGTAGAGAACAGCTGGGTGCGCAAGCTGTTGAACCGTTTTTTCAGCAAAGGAAAGATCTGGGAGGATTTTAAAACCGCACCTGCGGCCAAAGGAATCCATCACGCATATTCCGGCGGACTTCTGGAGCACTGTCTCTCCATGGCAAAAGTTGCGGATATGCTGGCCTCTCACTATCCCGGTATAGACAGATCTGTGCTTATAGCCGGTGTTTTGTTTCATGATATCGGAAAGCTAAAAGAGCTGCAGGAACAGGTCGGTCTTGTAGAGTATACAGCACCAGGGCGCTTGAAAGGTCACCTGGTTATGGGCAGTGAGATGGTTGCTGCCGAGGCTGCTGCGATCAAAGATTTTCCAGAAGAGCTTTTGACGCATATTCAACACTGCATTCTCAGTCACCATGGCAGACTCGAGTTTGGATCTCCAACAGTGCCGATGACTCCGGAAGCCTTTTTGTTAAGTTTTATTGATGATCTGGATTCTAAGATGAATCTTATCGAACAGTTGCGGCGTAAACAGAAGGGTGAGGGGGAGCAGTGGACGGAGTATCAGCGCTCGCTCGAGAGATTTTTGTATCTTGGTCCTTTGGCTGACGGCAACGGAGACACTGAGGAGAAAAGGGAAGTGTCCCTGGAAAATAAACAAAAAACCCTTTTCTGATAATTAAAGAGCATGCAGCAGGAAAGACAAGCATCTCCTTTTGCACACCTTTCAGGACAGCAGAGAGCCAAAAAGCTTCTTGGTCGCTCCTTGGCATCAGGCAGGATAGCACACGCCTATCTTTTCAGAGGTCCTGACGGTGTCGGTAAAAAGCTGTTTGGTGCTGCCATGGCAAAAGCATTGAATTGTCGAGTTGACGGTCCTTCTGGAGCCTGTGGCTCATGTCTTTCCTGTAGAAAATTTGATTCGGGAAACCATCCGGATTTTGAAGTAGAAAGTCCTGAAAAAAAAGCTATCAAGATTGAAAGGGTACGGCAACTGTGCAAATCTCTGTCGTATCCTCCCTACGAATCAGAGAGAAGAGTTGTTGTTATTGAAGATGTACATACCATGAGAGCGGAGGCAGCCAACAGCTTACTGAAAACTCTGGAAGAGCCCCCCCCCGGCAATGTTCTTATTTTGACAGGTGAGACCTCGAAAAACATTTTGGCAACCATCAGCTCACGGTGCCAGATAGTTCCGTTTTTTCCTCTGACCGTTGAAGAAACTGCAGAAATACTGCAAAAGAAAGAAAATCTCCACCGGGAACAGAGCCAATTACTTGCTCGACTTGCCGAGGGAAGTCCAGGACAGGCTCTGCTGCTTCATAAAACCGATATGATAGAAACCTGGAAGAAGGTTACTTCGATTCTTTCCGAGCCTAAATATAAGAATGATCGATATATTTATACCGTCTTGCAGCTCGCCGGACAGATGGCTGATTTAAAGGAAAATCTTCTTCCGATGTTTGGTCTTTTGCGTGTCTGGCTGCGTGATATTCTCGTTGAAAAGACCGGTGTGATGAGCTGTTCAGGAGTGTCGCCTTTTTTGCCTCAAAGTATTTTTGCAAAATTGGAAGCAATAGATAGAGCTGAGCAGGAGCTGGCAAGAAATTGTAATCGTTCATTGGTGTGCGAAATTCTTTTGTTTCGGTTACAATGCTGAGTTGTGGCGCTGCAACTGTATCGACCTGTGTCGTTCAGGCTTGAATGATACCCCCGACAGTACGGTTGGATGGCTGTTTGTTGCAAACGCGCTCACGGTAGATGTATTTTAACGATATCGCTGCAGTCTGTATTGCCGGCCTGTGGTGATATTTCAACATAGAGCTGATGGTAGTGTTGCATGGCGGAGACAGAAAACAAGATTGAGCTCGACGACTCAGCAGAAGATCTGCAGGGCGAAAGGGTTTTTTACAGGATTCGTTTCAGGAGAGACTGGCAGGAATTTACGGCAGAGTCCGTTCTGGATACTCTGTTGAGGGATGATGTTGTAATGGTAAAGACTGATCATGGTCTTGAACCAGCTATTGTTATTGCAAAGGCGCCGTCCTTCTGCCGTCGAGACATACGAGGAGGTGCGGCGTATCGTATTTCCAGACGAGTGACCGACGAGGAAAATGAGCGATTTGGAAAACTTCCCGAATCAGAAAAGGCCGGCTTCAATGCCTGCACCGAATTGATAGAAAAACACTGTCTTGATATGAGCCTTGTCAGGGTGGAAAAGTTTTTCAACGGCAGTAAAATGATTTTTTATTTTACTGCTGACAATAGAGTTGATTTCCGTGAACTAGTAAAAGACCTGGTGCAGGAATTCCGTACCAGAGTGGAGATGCGGCAGGTAGGCGTACGCCATGAAACAAAAATGCTTGGTGGTCTCGGTACATGCGGCAGGGAGCTCTGCTGTTCCTCTTTTATGAAGAAATTTGACTCCGTTTCCATAAAAATGGCAAAAGAGCAGGATCTTCCTTTGAATCCTTCCAAAATATCAGGAGTATGTAACAGATTGCTCTGCTGTCTCACATATGAATTCGCCAATTATCATGAGCAGCGCAAACGGATGCCCAAGGTGGGCAGCCGGGTAAAACTTGATGGGGTTGAATATAAAGTTAAACGGCAGATACCTCTAAAGCGGCAGGTTGTTGTTGTTGCGCCGGATAATGGAGAGCGGGTTCTTGATGAGGACAATTGGCTTAACATGGAAAGAGTGAAAAGCGGCAGTCCTGCAAAAAAGAAAAACAGGCCCTCGTAAATTGCCTCGGAAGTGTGTTGCCCATGAAAAGCTCCCCCTGATGCCAGGGGTGATAAGAGGGCAAGACTCATTTTTAGGAGAGGTGATATCGTGAGATGGGTTTATTTCTAAGAAAAACGGTAGATATTTGGATACAGATTTAACATGACAGCATATATAACAACGCCGATATATTATGTAAATGCTCAGCCGCATCTTGGCCATGCCTATACGACCATCGTAGCCGACACCTATAGCAGGTTTCGCGCATTATGCGGTGACAGAGTTCGTTTTCAGACAGGCACCGATGAGCATGGTGATAAAATCGTGGAAGCGGCTCAAAAGGATAACAAGGAGCCGAAGGAGTATGTCGACGCTATCAGTACAATGTTTCAAAATACCTGGGATTTGTTGAAAATCCATCCGGATAATTTTATCCGGACAACGGATAGGTATCATGTCGAGACGGTGCAGCGGATCCTGCAGCAGGTCTATGATAACGGCGATATCTATTTTGATAAATATTCAGGACTTTATTGTAAAGGCTGTGAACGATTTCTGATGGAAAAAGAACTGGTCGGCGGCAACTGCCCTGATCATCAGGTTCCGCCTCAGGAAATAACAGAGCAGAACTATTTCTTTCGGATGTCGAAATACCAGGAACGGTTAATCGCGCATATTCACGCAAATCCAGAGTTCATCACTCCTGAACGATACCGCAATGAAGTACTTTCTTTCCTTAGCGAACCTCTTGAAGATCTCTGCATCTCGCGCCCTGTAAGCAGACTGACCTGGGGGATACCTCTGCCGTTTGATACCGGTTTTGTTACGTATGTCTGGTTTGATGCCCTGATTAACTATATTTCCGGAATAGGCTATCCTGACGGAGAAGATTTTCGTGAATATTGGCCGGTGGCTGAACATCTTATAGCTAAGGACATTCTTAAACCACATGCTATTTATTGGCCCACCATGCTCATGGCTATCGGTATTGAGCCTTACGCGAAACTCCATGTTCATGGTTACTGGAACATTGATAATGCCAAGATGTCTAAGAGTATCGGGAACGTAGTTCGTCCTGCTGAACTTGTTGAAGAGTATGGCAGGGACGCTTTGCGTTATTTTATTCTGCGAGAGATGTCGTTTGGCCTGGATGCATCCTTTGGTCATGACGCTATTATTGCGCGAAAAAATTCGGATCTGGCCAATGATCTCGGCAACCTGTTCAGCCGTTCCCTGACCATGCTGCAGAAATACCGCGAAGGAAAGGTACCTGCTGTCGCAGAAGAGATGGAGGAGGCTGATGAAGTGCTCGTTGCGACCGCAGAACGGATGCTGCAAGAGTATCAGACCAGCATGATGAGTTTTCAGTTTCATAAAGCCCTGCAGTCTGTTTGGGAACTTGTGGCGCAGGCAAATAAATATATCGTAATTAATGAGCCTTGGGCTCTTGTCAAAGTTGCCGCAAGGCGGAAAAGGCTTGATACTGTTCTTTATAACCTGGTTGAAAGCCTCCGGCTGCTCGCTCTGGTACTCACTCCGGTAATGCCCGAAACGGCAGCGGCCATGATACGCGCCCTGGGGCTTGAAGATCGTGATAATCTCACTCACAGTCTGATACAGGGAGGGTTCTGGGGAGCGTTTCCTGCGGGACGGAATGTTTCTGTTCCAGAGCCCCTCTTTCCTCGGGTCGAGGTGAGGGAGAAGAAACAGAAAAAGGAGCCCAGACCTGAAAAAGCAAGCACCAGGAAGGTTGCAGATGATGGGTTGATAACGTTTGAGCAGTTGAAAGAAATTGATTTGAGGGTTGCTGAAGTTCTGGCGGCAGAAAAAATCGAACAGTCTGACAAATTGCTGCTTCTTACCGTATTTGCCCATGAACAGCGCACAGTTGTGGCTGGAATCGCAAAGCATTACGAAGTTGAGGACCTGATCGGTAAAAAGGTCATTTTGGTTGCTAATATGAAGCCTGCTAAAATCATGGGGTACATATCGGAGGGGATGCTTCTTGCAGCCAAGTCGAAAGAAAACAGTAAGGAGCGTCTGGAGCTGGTAACGGTGAATGGTCCAGTGAAAAATGGGAGTATCGTAGCATAGAAGGAGTGAAAAATGTTTGTGGCGCAGAATTTTTTAATGGCGGTAGCCCAGTTGCTCGATTTTGCTCTGACCGCATATATGTGGATCATTATCGGCAGAGCCATTATTTCCTGGGTCAATGCTGATCCATATAACCCGATAGTACGATTTCTCTACGAAGTAACCGAGCCGTTACTGGGAAGAATCCGGCGGGCTTTGCCGTTTAGTATGGGAGGGATAGACTTTTCTCCTGTGATTCTCATCATGGCCATTATGTTTTTACAGAGTTTTCTTGTCCCGACCCTGAAACACATGGCAATGTGATCCGCTCTGCGGCAAAACGTCATTGCATAAGACTACTAATTGATGGAGCATCGATATGGCTATTACTCCGCAGGCTATTAAAGACCAAGAGTTTATGATTAAGTTCAGAGGGTACGATACCGTCGAGGTAAAAGCGTATCTGGAGCTGATTGCTGAGGAATTTTTTGAATTGCTGGAACAGGTGCGGCAGCAAATTGATGAGCTTGATGTAATCGTTGAAGAAAGGGATGTTCTGCAGGCGGATAAGAGACGGTTGCAGGAGGAATTGAATGCCACTCGCGGCAGCACAGATGAAATCCGCTCCGAGTTTGCGGAAAGAGATACCGAGGTGGCCGGTCTCCGCAGCGAAATTCAAACACTCAAGGCCAAGATAAGTGACCTTGAACAACAGAGCAGCTCCAAAGACAGAGAAATTGCCGACACGCAGATGAAAGTCAAGCAGAAAGAGCAGATTATTCAAACGGAAAAGGACAGGAACGACAAACTTCTTGCTCGCCTTGATGATCTCGAAAAACAAAACACTCAGCTGCGTAGCGAAGAGATAGACTTTAAATCCACTTTAGTCGCTGCACAGCAGTTCACCACGGAAATGAAAAGAAAAAGCGAGCAGGAGGCCAAGGCAATAATTACCAAGGCAAAGAGTGAAGCAGAAAAAATTCGTCAGGACACTTTTGCTGAGCTTGCATCTTACCCCGCTGAGATCGACAGGCTTAAGGCAATGAGGAACAAAGTTCGCCATGATCTGGAAGAGGTTCTTCAGTTGTGCATGGAAAACCTTGATATCTTTAAGGAAGAACAGGAGCAGGAAGATTATGGAGAATTGTTTCAAAAAATCAAATTGGACAATGTGAACACCGATGTTGATGATCTTGATGCCATAAGCATGAACTTTGATTTACCTGGAACACGAAAAGATGAGAATGAAGATATTTTTTCCATGAAAGACGAGACGGATAAATAGGGGACAGCTTTCATTCGGAGAGAAGGGGTGGATGTATTTTTTTCCGCAAAAGAGGGAAGGTCGGGCCTTAAACTGATTATTCAGACGAAGGCGAAGAAAACAGGGATTGTCGGTGTGTACGACGGTATGTTGAAGCTGGCTGTGGCTTCACCGCCGGTTGACGGGAAAGCCAATAACGAGGTGATTGCTTTTCTCGCAGACTTTTTCAATGTGAAGAAGAGTGATGTCTCCATAATTTCAGGGGAGAGATCGCGCCGAAAAATCTGTCTTCTCGGCTCCCTTGAAGAAGAGGACATCAGGGAGAGATTAAGACCGTTTCTTTGAGTTTATAGGAGGGTGAGTAATCCATGATCAGGCAGCAGCGATATGTCATAGGAAACTGGAAGTCACATAAGCGTTTCGAAGAGGCAAAAATCTGGCTGGATGATTTTGCAAAGAGATACACCGCTGTCGATGGTGTTCAGGTAATAATCGCTCCGACTTTTCTGTGTCTCGAAAAAACAGCAGAATATCTGCAGTCTCTGGCCCTTGAAAATGTCGCGCTTGCTGCCCAGGATGTTTCACCGTTTCCAATAGGCGCATACACTGGGGCAATTGCGGCAGATCTTCTCAAGGATATGGTTGATTATATTATCGTTGGTCATTCTGAGCGGAGACGGTATTTCCATGAGACATCCCAGGATGTCGGCAACAAAGTTTGTGAAACTGTTGATGCCGGTCTCATTCCCATAGTTTGTGTTGACCAGCCATATGCGATGTCTCAACTGACAGCTCTCAGCGATATAGATACAGAGGCAGTGATTATTGCCTATGGGCCCGTGGATGCCTTGAATTTTCGCATTCCTCAGACTCCTGCGAAAGTGGCGGAAGCGGTTGAATTTATTGCGCAGATTCATCCAAAATGGCCGATTGTCTATGGTGGGGCGCTTCATCCTGACAATGTCGACAGTTATGCTGCCGTTCCTAAAATATCCGGACTTTTCTGTGGTTCCACCAGTCTCGAACCGGACAAATTTCATGCTGTATTTAAAGCTGTGAGCGCAAAATAGAGAGGAACAACATTACGGCTTCTGTCTGCTACTTTCGTTTTTTGGGGAGCAGGAAGGAAATGACAAAACCTGCGGAATAGACCCCTGCTAAAATTAATCCTATGAAGCCAAGAGTCTGCAGGAAGCCGTGTTCCCTGGAAAGATGGTCTGCCAGAATAAGTATGGAGGAACCCACGATTAAAGCTGATATTATCATGGCCATTCCCATAAGGCGGCTGGCGAGATCTATTTTTTCCGCCAGATGCTCTATCCTTTTCAACTCCAGATTCAGCGTGAAGCTGCTGCGGCGCAAATGGTCACGCAGCCCCTGAAGTTCGCCGGGAACGCCTTCGAGCAGTTCGATATAGCCTCCCATTGTTTTTCGCAATCTTTCCACGATTGCTGTATAACTGTACCGCTTTGATATAATATCACGTATTTGCGGTTCCACATGGCTCAAGACATCAAAGGTGGGATCGAAGTATTCAGCAACACTCTCAATAACTGTCAGGGCTTTGGTGAGCAGAAGGAGATCTCCGGGACACTGGATATGGAATCTCTGCAGCATGGTGAAAAAGTCCTGCAGTAAGGTACTTATATCAATTCTCTCCAGGTTGCTGTCCTGGACCTGATTTACCAGGTGTTGCAGTTCGGAGCGGAAATCCCGACTTCGCGTTACTGCCGGATCAGCATCAGTCAGATCTATGACTATTCTGCCGAGTTTGTCGAGATTTCCTTTGGCAATGCCTGCAAGCAGGTCGATAAGAAGGTCGGTTGTTTTACGGTCGAGCTGACCTGTCATGCCGCAGTCGATAAAACAGAGCTTGTTGTCCGGCAGAAGAAAGATATTGCCGGGGTGAGGATCTGCGTGAAAGAAGCCAAACTGCAGGCATTGTTTGAAAACGGCATCGGTGCCGTTGGCGACTATCGCTCTTCTGTCCTCACTGCTCAATTCATCCGGAGAAATGTTTGACAGTCTTAACCCTTTTATCTCTTCGAGTGTCAGCACGCTGCGGGTGGTGGCCTCCCAGTACACCAAAGGGAAGCTGACGTGCTCATCACCTTCAAAATAGCGTCGCAATCGGTCTGTGGCCTGGCCTTCGTAGACCAGGTTGACTTCCTTGAGAAGTTCACGGGAGAATTCTTTCGCCACAAGCATGGGGCTGTATCCCAGGTTGGAAAAATACTGTTCAACCAGCTGAGCCAGGCTTTGCAGCAACGCCATGTCCTCTTCGACAATCTGACGATTACCGGGGCGGATAACTTTGATAACGACATCGTCTCCCTTGATAAGCCTGGCTTGGTGGACTTGTGCCATGGAGGCTGCGGCCAGTGGTTCTTCATTGATGGAGCTGAAAATCTCATCCAGGCGCCCTGCGAATTCGATATTAAGTACCGCCTGAATCTCAGCAAAGGGGACTGGCGTGCATCTGTCCTGCAGCTTTTTGAATTCTTCAGCCCACTCCAAAGGGATAAGGTCAGGGCGGGTTGAGAGTATTTGGCCGAGTTTGATAAACGTGGGGCCTAATTCTTCCATGGCAAGTCGGATCCGCACTGATTTCGGCAAACTTTTTTCTTTGACGTCATCACTGTCCAGCTTTTTTAATTCAAAGATTCTGGACAGACCTGAATCAACAAGTGCTTCACGGAAACCGAAACGGGTCAACACCGTCAGTATTTCGGCGAGTCGCCTGGTATTTTGGATAGTTTTTTTCAGGATATTAATTTTCATTGCAGAAGCATGCCTTCAAGAGGTGAAGGCTGCGAGAACAGCGCTGTCTTTCTCCCTGCTGACTTCCAGGAGATTGAACCAGATTGTAACTTCCTCTCGAGTGCATGACAATTGCCGTTCTTTCCACAAATCGAAGATGTCGGGCTGAGCATTCAGCATCAATACCCTGCGGTCTGCGGCTAATGAACCGCCAGGACTGTGAAAAACACTGGCTATACTGTCAGCCATTTGAACCATGAGAGAGAGAAGCTGATGTTCTCCGGCATTGTGGGGATGATGGTGGAAGCCCACCGCGTCAATGAGCCTGGTGGGGAACAGCCAGCGTTGTAATATCCGGAGAGCAACCTCATCGTGGCTGATGAAGAATAAGTCGATTTCTTTCTCTCTGTTGTGAAGGCGGTTCCCTTCCAGAGCGGTAAGCAGATGAGAATAGATGTTGGGGAAAGTCAGGAGCATCGCAAGTTTGCCGATGTCGTGAATCAGACCAGCTATAAACATTTCGCTTGGTGCGAGCTTGAATCGTTCTGCTAGGACCTTGGCCGCAAGGCCACAGGTGAAAGAATGTTCCCAGAAACTATCGATGCATTTTTTGTTGGTGGAGTTGAGTTCCTTGAAAGAGTTGAAAACAGCTTTCCCGAGGACAATGTTTTTTACTTCTTGAAAACCAAGCACCATCACGGCTTTTTC
>JAZBNU010000426.1:0-2629 GCA_036350815.1 Desulfopila sp. | reverse complement strand
GGTATGTTCGCCTTTCTTGCCGCCATTCCCGCCGGTTTATGGTACCTGTCGGTTCTGCCGGAGGCTGCCCGCGCTCTGGTGCTGGGAAAATCGCCCACCATTGCAGCCATCATACCTTTGACGGCAGCAGGCTTGATTGTGCTGTTTATCATCCTGCTTGGTGCCGGGATTTTCCGTCCTGGCAACAATCTTAAGCCGGTGGCCTTTATGGCAATGCTTTGCGGTCTTGTCTTTATCGGTGGTTTCGAGTGGGTCCGTGAAGCGGCCCGGCGGCCCTATGTTCTCAATGAGGTGATGTATTCCAACAGCATTTTCAAAAAAGATCTGGACAGGCTGAACCGTACCGGCTATCTCCAGACGGCTCTCTGGTCACCCCATAAAGAGGTGAACAGCGAGAATCTTCTTGAAGCAGGGCATGAACTCTTTGTTCATCAATGCTACTCCTGTCATACAGTGAACGGCTGGAATAATGATATCGTCAGCAGAACGGAACAGATGAGCAAGCGGGCTTTGCTCGCCTACATATCAAAGATCCATCAAGTTCGATATTTTATGCCTCCTTTCGTCGGAACCGACAAGGAGATGGATGCCTTGGCTTCATATATTGCCTCTGCCCTGCACGGGCGGGAAGGAGTTGAGCCGGTGCAGCAGGAGAGTGGGGCCGTAGCAGTGGGAGCGATGCTTTTCGAGGAGAACTGTTCCGCCTGTCACGGCGTGCAGGATATGACCTCTCAGCCGCAGGAAATGGGGCTTGAGGATTTCAGGCAGATGCTTGCCACCCTTGATGAACTCTCAGATATGATGGAGCCTTTTGACGGTTCAGAGGAGGAACAGCATAATCTGGCTTCTTTCCTCCTCTCTCTCAACGCCCCGGATGATTCCGTTGACACCGAAAATTCGGGTTCGATACTTTTTGAGGAAAACTGCTCTGCCTGTCATGGTTTGGAAGAAATCCAGGAAGCACTGTCCGGCAGCAGTCCTGACGAAATAGTGACCATACTCCATACTCTTGATGAAATTGATACCATGATGGAGCCTTTCCCCGGTACCGGAAAAGAGGCGAAAAGCCTTGCTGAATTCCTTCAGACTGGAGAGCCTGTCGTATCTCTCCAGGATAGATTCGCTCACGGCAGGGAAGTTTACGCTGAGAATTGCGCCATGTGTCATAGTACGGTTGAAGAAGTCGCCGGAAAGATTGCCGGGATGGAAAGGGATGAGATACATGTAATTCTCGGCAAGCTTAATGAACTTAACGATATGATGTCGCCCTTCGGAGGGACGGAAGCTGAGCGTGACGCTCTTGCTGATTATCTCCATAGTGCGCAGCAGGGAGGACAATAATGGAAATGCTGATTATCCCGCAAGCCGATACTATTCCTGTGGCCTGGGGTTGGTTGCATTTTCTCCTGCTGCTGACTTTTCCCCTGCATCTGCTGGCCATGAATGCTATGGTTGGTGGCCTGGCTATCGCCATTTATCAACACTTTTTCGGCGGTGAAACCGGACGAAGGCTGGCTCATCGCATAGCTATAGCTCTGCCCCTGGTTATCGCCTTTGTTGTCAATTTCGGGGTCGCTCCCCTTCTGCTGGTTCAGGTGCTGTATGGCCAGTTTTTGTATACCAGCTCCATCCTCATGGGGTTTTTCTGGATCCTGGTGGTACCCATTCTTCTGGTCGCATACTATCTCGCCTATCTCTATGATTTCCGCTTCACTCGTCTCGGCAAGGCGGCACCCTGGATCGCCATGGTTGTTTTTGCATTATTTTTGCTCATCGCTTTTTTCTACTCCGGCAATATGCTGCTTATGACGCTTCCTGAGCGATTTACAGAGTATTTGAACCATCGCGGCGGTACCTTTCTGAGTTTTGCCGAGGCTGCCTTTTGGCCGAGATTTCTCCATATGGTTCTTGGTGCTCTTGCCGTAGGCGGACTTTTTGTCGTGCTTCTTGGGAGGTTGGGTGAAGTAAAGGGTTCGCCTCTTGCCGTGCGTTCAGAAAACGCAGGAATGCAAACCTTTTTTGCGATTACCTGTGTGAATATTCTGGTGGGCATCTGGTATCTCCTCAGCCTGCAGCGTGAGCAGATGATGCTTTTTATGGGAGGAAATTACGGAGCGACTATCGCTTTTGTCGTTGCTCTGCTCCTTGTTTGCGGAGCATTGTGGGGAGCCTGGCGAAAACGGTTTATGGTTGCTTTTTTCCACGCTATTGCCGTGGTTGTGCTCATGACCTTTATGCGCAGCTGGCTGCGCAGCAGTCAGCTGGAGCATGTTTTTACTCTGGATCAGCTTGAGGTTGTACCCCAGTACGGGCCGATGATCATCTTTTTTGTTTCTTTGGCAGGGGGATGTGTCTGTCTTGCCTGGCTTGTCAGAAAGACTGTGCTGGCTTGTGTCGACGAGAGGAAAAGGGATGGAGGAGCCGGCTGGAGAGAGGCAAAGCAATAAACAAAAAAGGGGAAGGCTGAATACTTTGCCTTCCCCTTGGAGTCATTGAGAAAAAGATACTGTTATTGAGCAGGAGTGAATTCGACCCTTCTGTTTTTGGCTCGTCCTTCTCTGCTATCATTGCTGAATGCAGGCTTGAGCTCTCCGAAGCCGACGGCACTCAGTCGATCTGCGGCAATTCC
>JAZBNU010000425.1:0-2004 GCA_036350815.1 Desulfopila sp. | reverse complement strand
TTCGCTTACCTGCAGCGTTGCCGAAGCAAGGTGCATAGACAACTATAGTGCCTTGCTTCGCGCCTCGCATCCACGGCAACCTCGGCTGGTGAGAAATCGGGGCTAGGAGTCTGAAAAATTGACACCAACAGCGCAACAGTTTTTCAAGTATATACCAATTAGAAAAAAAGCTCAGGTAAAAATCACCCCGCCTTTTGATGCAATTCCCGGGTCAGGGTGATGAAGACTACTTCTGCCTGCGGTTGTCCTTATAGTATATCGGACAAAGATGAAGGACGCGAGAAGATCTACTTTAACGACAGGCTCCACCGTTAAATGAAAACAGAAGAAGATGGCCGGGAATCCAGCTGTTATTTTCCTTTCGTATACCGTGGTCCTCTCGCCGCAACATCGCAAAACCATACTTTTGGGCGGTTTTCTCTACATAATGAACAGTATGGGCATATCGCCCCGACTCTCGCAGTGTATACTCTTCCGGACCGTCGCATCTCTCAATCGAAAGCGCTGCAATTGCCTCTTGAGCCGCTTGCTTCTGAAGGCCTGCAAAAAAACCTTCCAACTCTCCGATATAAATAAGAAGGTCCATTGCCAAAAAGAGATCATACTGTGCTGTTTCATACTGTAAAAAAGTAAATACATCTTTACATTCTATTCTGTCGTAGATGGATTTTTCCTGAGCTCTGGCAAGCATTCCAGGAGAAAGATCAACTCCCGTAAGAGCATGGCACAACGGACGGCATGCCTCACCCGACAATCCAGTACCGCACCCAAGGTCAAGGCAGGCCTGAAAGCACCCTTCCGTTCTAACCTCCTTGAGCATTCGTGCCAGAGCAGCAGGCACATTATATTGAAGAGTCGCCTGCAAATGGGAGTCAAAACGGCCGGCATAGGAATTGAATGTTTCCACAACATACTCCACAGGCGCTCTCTCGGTAGTCTTCCCCTTCAAAGCAGCCAGCATATGCTGGGCAGAGGGATGTTCCGGGCTCAAAGCTACAAGCATCTCCAGTAATTTTACAGCTTTTTCTTTTTCATGAAGACAATTATACAATCCCGCCAGATTGTAGAGCGTCTCTGAATTGTAAGGATCGAGACTGTAGCTTTTTTCCAGATAGCGCACCGCTTCTGATATGTCGCCACGTTCACTCAGAAGAACACCTATATTGTTCAGAGCAAGCGGGTAATCAGGTTCGACCGAAACAGCTTTCTCAAAATAGGCCAGCGCCTTAAGCGGCCTTCCCTGCAGATGGTATAATTTACCAAGATTATTCAGTGCTTTGGGATGAGATGGAGCCAGAATCAAAGCCTTTTCATAACATTTAAGTGCTTCGTCCGGCATTCCGCTATCCTGATACACCGCACCCAGATTGATATGCTGCATGGGATCGTCGGGTGCAGCATCCACCGCACGACGGCAATATTGCAAAGCATCGTCCCACTGAGCCAAATCCCGACAGACAATGCCGATATTTCCGAGCACATTTACATTTTCAGGAAGTTCCTGCAGTACCAGCCGGTATCTCTCTTTTGCTTCTTCTAACCGCCCTTGAGTGTGAAGCTGCAACGCCTCGGTGAAAATATTTTGTAAATCCATAAAAAAACAACCCTTCTTTTACCACATCTCTAAAGTGAATTATCATGAAAAAGTGGACTGACCTGAACATTCCTGCCACTCATTGACAGCACAGCGTAGGATATCCTAGATGCATCTGAGATTCAACATTTTTGCACAGTTTCTCTTTCCCGGCAGAGGGCCGGTTGAAGAGATCTGTTTTTGAATTACGTGACATTTCGTGCAAGACATCCTCCCTGCTGCGGGGAAGGTTCACTTGGAAGTTTTTGACACAGACGAAGTATTTTTCAGATTCCTGCGCAAACAAGAGCCAGTGTTGTGTCAAGCATACGGTTGGCATAGCCCCATTCGTTATCGAACCAGGCCATCACCGTTACCAGACGATCACCGCTGATCAATGTCTGGCTGCCGTCAACTATGGCGGAACAGGC
>JAZBNU010000424.1:0-2402 GCA_036350815.1 Desulfopila sp. | reverse complement strand
TCAACAATTCGTTTTTGGGTAAGTGGAAGATACTTTATCCTATAAATTTCCGGATCAACTCTGCATCGTAACACCCCTGAGAAAAGGCTCTCAAATGCTTTACATTCACCCAACTTTATCGATACCTCTCAGAGAAATTTTTTTGACGCAAATCAGGGCTCAGGGAGCCGGCGGTCAAAATGTCAATAAGGTTGCATCTGCCGTACAGTTGCGCTTTGATATCGAACAATCCTCCCTGCCGGAACATCTCAAGGATAAATTACGGAACTGCAATGACAACCGTATCTCTAAGGATGGGGTTATTGTAATAAAAGCACAAAGCCACAGAACCTACGAGAGGAACAAACAAGATGTTTTACTGAGGCTTGCCGCTCTTATAGGAAACGCCGCACATGTCAGGAAAAAGCGCAAGGCAACCAGACCCAGCAAAAGGTCACAACAGAAACGACTGGAGAAAAAAACCACCCGCGGCCGCTTAAAAAAACTGCGGAAAAATCCAGATCAGTAACAACAGCACAAAGCACCGGTTCTCTTCTCTATCTATCACTATTCCGTTGACTTTTCAGGACAGATATATAATGTGGTGGCCGATACCGGTTTACGTCGGTCCAGTAAAAACACCAAAGAGGCGTCCGCAAGGCTGTTTACCCTGCAGAAATCAACTCAAAAGCCGATGCTCATCTTTGAGCGCCATTGAAGGAAAATAATGATATTACAAGGAACGCTCGTCAATATAGGAGCTATTATCGGTGGCTGTGTTATCGGCCATTTTGCCGGCAGAATCATCAGTGCGCCATTGCGCCGTACCATGATGGCAGGCCTCGGCCTCGCCGTCTTACTGGTTGGACTGCAGCTTGCTCTTCAGGGCACACATATTCTTCTTATCATCAGCAGCCTTGTTCTAGGTGGCATTGCAGGTGAACTGATCGGCATTGAAAAACGATTGCGCCGCATGGCCGACCGACTGCAGGAACGTTACAGCTCTCACGGCAGCATCGCTGAAGGATTTGTGACAGCCAGCCTGCTGTACTGTGTTGGCGCAATGGCAATTATGGGCGCTCTTCAGGACGGTGTGGGAGAAGCACCGACAATACTCTATGCCAAGGCCGCCCTTGATGGTATCGCTTCTATTGCACTGACGGCAACACTTGGTCCGGGAGTGGTTCTCTCTATTTTTCCGCTCCTTATCTATCAGGGAGGAATCACTCTTCTGGCCGGCTGGGCCGGAAATATAATGACGGAGACAGCCGTCTCAGAAATGAATGGTGTGGGAGGGCTTCTCATAATCGCCATCGCCCTGGATCTGCTAGATATTAAACAGCTCCCGATCGGCAACCTTTTACCCGCCATTTTTGTGGTCCTCGCTCTGGTACATTTTTCTCTATAATCTTCTCATCAAAGATCATTTGCAACCAAGACTGTTCAATCAACTCCTGCGACTCTATGCTCAAACACACCTTTTGTCATATTCACGGTATTGGTAAAAAAATCGAGTCTTTCCTGTGGGACTCCGGCATTACATGCTGGGACGACTGGAAGGACTCCGCCGCACTGTCTCTGCCCAAACGTGTCCAGGCCGAAATACCTGCTGCCCTGAAAGTTTCGTTCGACGCCCTGCTGCACAACAATCCCTTTTTTTTCGCTGACAGGCTGGCAAACGGGGAGCAGTGGCGCCTTTTTTCACATTTCCGGCAAACCACCGCCTATATTGATATTGAAACAACCGGCCTTCATGATGATGCAGAGATAACCACCATAGCTCTGTATGACGGTACAAATATCTATTGCTATGTGAACGGCAGCAATCTTGAAGATTTCCTCGAAGACATTATGCGCTATGATGTCCTGGTCAGCTATAACGGAAAAGGCTTCGACATCCCCTTTATCGAGAATTTCTTCAAGGTGCGCCTGCCTCAGGCCCATATCGATTTGCGCTTTGTTTTGGCACGCCTTGGTTTGAAAGGTGGATTAAAAGGATGCGAAAAAAAACTGGGAATCAACCGAGGAGCCCTTGACGGTGTCGATGGTTACTTTGCCGTTCTTCTCTGGCGTCGCTACCAGGACTATTGCGACTCAAAAGCGCTGCAGACACTGCTGGCCTACAATATTGAGGATACTGTCAACCTGGAAAGACTCATGGTCGAGGCATGGAACAGGAACGTGGAACAGACGCCTTTTAGCGATACCCTCTCTCTCCCTTGCCCTCAAGCGCCCGAGATTCCGTTTCATCCCGATCTCGACTGTATCGCAGCCATTAAACGTTCAATGATTCATGGAAAAGATATCTTTTGAAAGCACTGCCGTAGAAAAGAAAACACCGCACTCTTACAACTCAACCTCCAGTCTTTCTCTGGCAAAAAAAACTTCAGGGGTGGTTGCAGTTCCCGACTGACAATATCTTT
>JAZBNU010000423.1:0-4158 GCA_036350815.1 Desulfopila sp. | reverse complement strand
TCCCAAACCTTACATTTGTGTTTCGTACATGCCGGTTATGGTGTTTACATCGTAACCGGCATGTTTTTTCTATGTCACCTAACTTTTCTGAAACGTCATGGAGCAAGAGCTAACAAGGCTGCAAACAGAAGCCACACAAAGTCTCGCCACACTGAAAAACAGTGTTGAACTTGAAGATTTCCGCATAAAATATCTTGGTCGCAAAGGACTGTTCAGCACCATCATGAGGAATCTCGGCAACGTTGCCAAGGAAGATCGACCTCGTCTTGGCCAACTGGCCAACAATGTCAAGGCGGAAATCGAGCAACTGTTTATCGCACGCAAAGAAGAAGTTGAAAAGGCCGGCAAAGCCCTGCGCAGTGGTTCTGTCGATTTGACATTGCCAGGACGAAAGCCCGCCATCGGGAAGCTCCACCCTGTCACGCAAATAATGAACGAAGTATGCCTGGTCTTTGAAAAAATGGGCTTTTCTGTTGCTGAGGGACCCGATGTTGAAACAGACCATTACAACTTTGCTGCACTCAACATTCCTGCACATCATCCCGCTCGTGCCATGCACGATACTTTTTATGTCAGCGAATCCATTCTCCTGCGTACCCATACATCACCGATGCAGGCACGTATCATGGAGACCAGAGAGCCTCCCCTGCGAGTCATAGCACCTGGAAAAGTATATCGCTGCGACTCCGACATCACTCACACCCCAATGTTTCATCAGGTGGAGGGGTTTCTGGTTGATCGCGACGTCTCCTTTGCCGATCTGAAGGGAGTTCTTACTGCATTCACAGCCAGAATTTTCGAAGAAGACCTTGCTCTTCGTTTCCGGCCCAGCTTTTTCCCGTTCACGGAACCTAGCGCCGAGGTGGATATTGCCTGCGTCATCTGCAAAGGAGAAGGCTGCCGGGTATGCAAGCGCACCGGTTGGCTCGAAATTCTTGGGTGCGGCATGATCGATCCCGAAGTTTTCAAAATGGTTGGCTACGACCCTGAAATCTACAGCGGTTTTGCCTTTGGACTTGGCATAGAACGAATTGCTATGTTGAAATACGGCATCGATGATATTCGACTCTACTACGAAAATGATCTCCGTTTTCTCTCTCAATTTTAAACTCAATCTTTCAAACGAGATTCGATTACCATGAAATTCACCATTGACTGGTTGAAAAACTATGTAGAACTGGATGGTCTCTCCGCGGAAGAGCTGGCCGATAAATTAACCATGCTCGGACTTGAGGTCGATGCTGTAACTCCTCTTTTCAGTGAGCTTGCACCCCTCAAAATCGCGGAAATCATCGAAGCCCGGCCTCACCCCGACGCCGACAAACTGCAGATCTGCCGGGTAGCCGTTGGTTCTGAGGAATATGAAATTGTCTGCGGAGCCCCCAATGCCCGCAACGGTCTTATCACTGCTGTGGCCCTGCCGGGAACTGTTCTTCCCGGTGATTTCAAGATCAAAAAATCAAAGGTTCGCGGCGTGGTTTCCAACGGCATGCTCTGTTCGGAAAAAGAGATGAATATCAGCGAGGAGTCAGACGGCATCATCGAACTGCCCAGCAATCTCCGCCATGGTGATCAGTTTATCTCCGCCATGGGGCTGCAGGACACCCAGATAGAGGTGGACCTTACTCCCAACAGAGCCGACTGTGCCTCTGTCATCGGCATCGCCAGAGAAGTGGCAGGTTTTCTCCGCAAGCCGCTGCGCCGCCCATTGGAAAACCAGGCTATTACCCACAACAGCACTGAATTTTCTGTTGATATCGAAGCTCCGCATCTTTGCCCCAGATATGCAGGAAGACTGATCAAGAATGTTACCATTGCCCCCTCCCCCTGGTGGCTCAGGCAGCGCTTACTTTCCGTCGGACTGCGCCCCATCAATAATGTTGTTGATATTACCAACTTCGTTATGATGGAATACGGACAACCGCTCCACGCCTTTGATTTCGATAATCTCAAAGACGGTCGTATTGTGGTGCGAACACCCCGTCCAGAAGAATTACGCTTCACCACCCTTGACGAAAAAGAACGCACTCTCGACCCCGATATGCTGATGATATGCGACGGACAACGGCCGGTAGCCATTGCTGGTATCATGGGCGGGATGAACTCCGAGGTCTGCGATTCCACAACAACCATTCTGCTGGAGGCAGCCTGCTTCAACGACATTTCCATCCGCAAGACTGCCAGAAAACTGAATCTCTCCACTGACGCTTCGTACCGTTTCGAACGCGGTGTAGATCCTGAGAACACCATCAATGCCATGAACCGGGCCGTAGAACTGCTCATCGAACTTGCCGGCGGTCATTGTCCCGATGGGGAGGGTGTAGACGCCTATCCCGGCGCCACTGCGAGACCTGAAATGTCACTGCGCGTTTCCCGCTGTAATGCTCTCAACGGACTCGATTTGACCCGGGACACTATCACTTCCATGCTGCAGTCCATAGGCCTGCAATGTTCAGTAAAAGATGACGATACTTTGCTGGTGACCCCACCGCCTTTTCGCGTCGACATTGAACGGGAAGCCGATCTGGTGGAAGAAGTTGCACGGCTCTATGGCTATGATAAAATTCCTGTGTCCCTCCCCGCTGTAGAATTAAGCTATCCCGAACAGGATCCTGCTCGACAGCTGCGTTTTGCAAGCAGTGAAATTCTTACCCGAGTCGGTTTCAGCGAAGCGATCAACTATAGTTTCAGCAGTCCCGAGCACCTCAACATAATGTGCCTTTCCCCTGAAGATACACGACGCAGCCAGGTACACCTTCTCAATCCATTGAGCGAAGAACAATCAGCAATGCGTACCATGCTGCTGCCTGGTCTTCTGGAAAACGTTAAAAGAAATATCAGCTACCAGAAAACCAGTGTGAAGCTTTTTGAAATCGGTAAAGTCTTCACTCCAACCGGTGCAGACCATCAGCCCATCGAAAATACGAGGCTTGCTGGAGTGGTCAGCGGCAATCTTTATGGTGATCATCACCCTCTGTATTATAAAAATCAGCCGGTTGATTTTTTTGATGCCAAAGGCTATGTCGAATATCTCTGCGAGGCATTGCGCCTGAACACGTCCTCTGAAACGACACTAACCTTTACGATTTCTAATGAAAAAGAACCTTTTGTCGAGCCGGGTCAATTTTTATCGCTCATAGCTGCAGAAAAAGTTGTAGGATACCTTGGCAAATTACGTGATGATGTGGTAAAAGGTTTCGGCATCAAACAGCATGTCTATTATTTCGATATCGACTTCGATGCGCTCTGCAGCCTTGATGTGATAGCGAAAGCATTTTCCCCCTTGCCGGTTTACCCCTCAGTCAAACGCGATATAGCATTGGTGGTTGCCGATTCCGTCTCTGCGGGTGAGCTTCTCCGAAGTGTTCGGGAAAGCGGGGAAAAACTAATTGAACATAGCGAAATTTTTGATATTTTCAAGGGTGGTAAGATAGCAGAGGGATACAAAAGTGTAGCTCTCTCCATCACCTACCGCTCGCCCAGCAAAACATTAACCGAAAAAAATGTGGAAAAGGTGCATGCCAAGATAGTGAAAAATCTCACAGATACCTTTGGCGGCCAATTCCGAGAGGCATAACGTATGGAACAAACAAATCTCACCAGAAAAGAACTGGCTGAAGCAGTCGCAAGCCGCTTAGGCTATCCCCGCTCAACATGCGCCGATATCGTGGATTCTCTTTTAGGTACTATCAAAACCTCATTGAGTGGCGGCAAGCCCGTCAAGATCGTCCACTTCGGGACATTTACACTACGTGCCAAAAACCCACGGAATGGAAGAAATCCCCGGACAGGCGAATCTATCTTGATTAAAAAACGTAAAATGGTAAGCTTTAAACCAAGCAAAAAACTCCGAGAGCAGATCAACGAATAACAACCACGACTACACAGGATGAGCTTCGAGATTCCCGATAAACTCTATTTCAAAATCGGTGAAGTAAGCAAGCTTGCGGAAGTTGCGCCTCACGTTGTACGATACTGGGAATCGGAATTCGATCAGATATCTCCCAAGAGAGCCGGCTCCAACCAGCGACTCTACAAAAGAGATGATGTCGAGCTCATCCTGAAAATAAAAACTCTCCTCCATATCAAAGGCTACACTATAGCCGGAGCCCGCAAATTTCTGCAGAGCGGAGCAGAGATCAAGAAAGAGGTGAACAT
>JAZBNU010000422.1:0-3741 GCA_036350815.1 Desulfopila sp. | reverse complement strand
TGTACAGATTTTTGACTTTCTCGGCATCTCCCGCCGGGGCATCCACGAGGACGACAAAACCTCCTGGACCCGACGCGCCCTTAAAGCCATCAAGGCGGATATCGCCTCAATGAAGGAAAAGCCGGCTCTCCACGTTCAATCTCTGCCTATCAATCACACCGCATTGGTAGTCGGCGGCGGTATCGGCGGCATGCAGTCCGCTCTGTCACTTGCCAGACGAGGAATCCCGGTCCACCTGGTTGAAAAATCCGCGGAGCTTGGCGGGTTTGCCGGCAACTCTATTGCCTCAACTGTTGACGGTCTGGCTCCCATAGAGATGGCCAAAGACCTGAAACTCAAAGTATTCGAGCACAAAAAAATTACGGTTCATCTCAATGCTCAAGTAGAAAAAACCGAAGGGACTCTTGGGTTCTTTGATTCAAAAATCAAGTATAACGAAAACGGAGAGAGCGCCTACCTTCACCACGGTGCTGTTATCATGGCTACCGGGGGCCAGGAAGGTGCCACTGATGAGTACGGCTACGGCCAGGCCGACAATATCAAAACCCAGTTTGAATTCAAACAGGGGCTTGAAGACGGCTCTATTGACCTCAGCAATGCAGAAGATATTGTCATGATTCAATGCGTCGGCTCACGAGAAAAAGGAAAAAGAGAATACTGCAGTCGAATCTGCTGCATGTGGGCTGTTGCCAATGCTCTGAAAATTAAAGAGAAAAACCCAGACACAAGGGTCTTTGTCCTTTATCGTGATGTCATGACCTACGGTTTTCTGGAACAGTATTACACCAAGGCCCGTCTGGCTGGTGTTATTTTTGTCAGCTACGAGCTTGATTCCAAACCACAGGTTGAAATAGTCGACGGTAAACCGGTTGTGTCTTTTACTGAAACTGTTCTCAACTCACCCATCGAACTTTCTCCAGACTATCTGGTACTCTCCACCGGAGTTGACCCAGAACCGAGTAATATAGATATGGCCAACGCCTTTAAAGTCGAGCTCAACAGTGACGGTTTCTTTACCAAGGCCGACTCGAAATGGCGCCCCATTGAATTCAAACAGATAGGGACCTTTCTTGCCGGTGTAGCTCACTCACCCATGCCTCTGCCCGATGTAATCATGCAGGCTGAAGCTGCCGCCCAGAAAGCGTATACCTACCTTTCCGGTGGAGAACTGCAGACTGCCCGCATTACATCCACTGTGAAAGACTCTCTCTGTATTCGCTGTCAACGCTGTATTCCCGTCTGTCCTTTTGGGGCACGTTCATATAACGAAGTGGAGCATCGGATTGATATTGATGCAGCAGGATGCCAGGGTTGCGGTATGTGTGCCGTAGCCTGCCGCAACAACGCGGCGGAGGTCACCGGGTGGAGCGACAGGCAGCTCATGTCGGTTATCGATTCACAGCTTTCGGATGATCTGGAACTTTCCACTGCTAAATAGAGGTACATAATGGACTTAAAAACAGATGCAATAAAAGATTTGTGGAAGGATATATATAATACCGGTGATCTGCAGCACTGTTTCAATTGCAGTACCTGTCTCTCCGGTTGTCCTGCATCCTATGGCGACCCACCTTTGCTGGTCCGTAACCTGGCACGCAAGGTCATGTTCGGACTGGAGGAAGAGCTTTTTGAGGAAGATACTCCCTGGGCCTGTGTCAGCTGTTCACGCTGCGAAGAAATGTGCCCCATGGATGTGAAACCTTTTGAACTTATTCTCCATATCCGTCAATGGCAGTCTACCAATGACGAAACCAGGGTTCCTCCCTCCATCGTTGAAATATACAGCCGCGGCTACACCCAGGCCGTCGGTACCAATGACGAGGTACGCGAGCAGCTCGGTCTCGATCCACTGCCGACCATTACCAAAAACGAGGAACAGCTCAAACTGTTCCGCGAAATGCTCATGAAAACTCCGGTGGTTGCCGCAAATGACTATATGTTTGGTGGTTAGCGGAAATACCCTTACCCAGAGAGGATTGTAAAATGGAATTTTGCCTATTTTTAGGGTGTAACACCCCGGCTGTTCGTCCAGATGTAGAACGTGCCATCAGGGTTTCCATGGAAGAGATGGGAGCGGATTTAGTGGATGCCGACAATTATGTCTGTTGTCCAGCCTTCGGCTCCTTCCCCTCAACCGACGAAGACTCATGGCTTGCTACAAGCGGCTGGAATCTGTCCATCGCTGAACAGAAGAAACGTGATATCCTCGTGCAGTGCGGCTCCTGCTATAGCTCTTTAAGAATGGGCCGCGAGCATATCATGCACGATGAAGCCAAAAAAGCACGCGTCAACGAACTGCTTGAACCAACCGGCCGCACTGTTGAAGGCGGCTCGAAGATCCGTCATATTTCAGAGGTCCTTTATAAGGAGATAACTCCTGAAAAAATTACGGAAAAGATCAAATACAGCCTGGAAGGTCTACATGGCGTGGTCCAATACCCCTGTCATACCCTCTATCCCAGCGACGTTGTGGGTTTTGAGGATTCGCCCCGGCAGCCCCAGGGCATGCGACGGCTGGTTGAAGCACTTGGTGCCGAGGTAGACTCCTTCAGTAAAGAAATGATGTGCTGTGGCGGTGCGGGTGGTTTTATGAAATCCACCCCGGAACAGGCTATTGAATTTGCCAAAAGCAAATTTGATTCTATCCTGGAAGAAACCAAAGCTGATTTTATTGCAGTGTCCTGTATAACCTGCCTGATGCATATGGAAAATGTGCAGAACACCATCAATAAACAGATTGGAGAGGAAAAATACAAAATACCCGTCTTTGACTATAACCAGCTGCTTGCACTGTGTCTCGGCAAAGACCCCAAAGAGGTTTCCGCCATCTGCAATGTTTCGCGCGATGCCATCCATGCCCATATAGCCAAGGTCGCCGCATAGCAGAGCATATAAACAAGCAGGTAATTCCAGCAATTCCGTTCTGTCGAGATCGCCTGATCTCTTCAGAACGGATAACTTCAGCATTGGAGGAACTATGAATTTCGGATCGGTTGACGAAATTTTACAATTTGCCATCGACAAAGAAAAAGAAGCGGTAACTTTTTATACAGACCTCAGCAAAAAAGAATCTATCTCTTCTCTCAAACAGACCTTCAGGGAACTGGCACAAGAAGAGGCAAAGCATGTGAAAATGCTCACCGGCCTCAGCAAAAACAAGACCGCGATCGACTCCTACGAGGTGAAAGAAATCACCGACCTCAAAATCAGTGATTATCTCACTGAAATGGAATACGTCGAAGGCATGCCCATGGAAGATATCATCACCCTGGCCATGAAGCGCGAGGAGATGGCGGTAAGGCTCTACAGTGACCTGGCCGGCAAGACCAGCGAAAAAGAAGCCGTAAAACTCTTCAAGCTGCTCGCCCAGGAAGAGTCAGAACACAAACTGACTTTTGAAAAGATGTACGACGACTACCTCGAAGGCCAGGGAAACTGACCTGCCTGTATGATGCAATGCTGGAAACTCATGGTTTCCAGCACATCATTCTTCTCTCCTTTACTGTTCCCTCCTCTGCATTTCAAAAATACTTCATTCCTGGAAACAAATTACCGTCGCTGTTCGCAAAAAGCCACGCAGTTTTCCATCATAACTCCTCCTTCTCGTGTAATGAGTAAACCTTTTCCTGATTACCCCTGAAACTCAGCATCGTGATTTTAAGGGGGCAGGGTCGCTCTTTTCTCGGGTGTCTGCAGCCAGGACGGCTGCAGTCAAGCCCCCATGGAAGGGTTTATGGCGTC
>JAZBNU010000421.1:0-19936 GCA_036350815.1 Desulfopila sp. | reverse complement strand
GCCCAGCCATTTCGCCGCGGCAGCGGCAAGAGTTGAATCTGGAGGAGGGGTGTAGTAGATGGCTACGCGAAGCATAAGGATTCCGTCTCACTGATATTGAGAAGACACCAAGAGTGAGGACTGAGCCGTGTTTTCGTTTCTGTGGAGATGGATCCTGCCCAGCAGGGCAATAAAGGCAGCGCTGCTCTGTTCCAGAGTGGTTGAATTGTCGAAGGAGAGCAGGTTGCGGGCCTTGACCGCATGATCGGCTCGTGTCAGTCGGCGATTGATATCTTTTTCGTCTTCACGTTTTCGCCCCAGAAGACGCTGTTTGAGAACGTCTCTGTGCGCTGTTACATGAATCGTGATGGTTTCGGGGTAGTGTGTTTCGAAATCGGCGACGGCATCGCGGGAGATTGAGCAGATCCTGGTTTCACCGTGGTCTTGTGCGGCGAAGAAATGTCTGGCTATGCCATACAGGTTGCCGTGCGCTCTCCAGGTTGAGAGGAAAAAACCGGTCCGTTCCAGATGAAGAAATCCGCTCTGATCGATATAGTAGTTTCTTTCGTTATGGTCGGGAGGTCTGGTAATATAGCGAGGTACGAAGGTGATCTTTTTCTGGTGCGCAAAAAACTCTGCCGCTGCGCGCAGCAAGGTATCCTTACCGGAGCCGCTGGGCCCGACCACCAGGATGATATTCATGACCTGTCGTCCTGATTGTCGTAGAGATGGATGAAGCGTCTGATATCATAAAAATCATCAAGGCGCTGCCGTATGGTTTCATGATCCCAGTCCCACCAGCTGATCCTGTCAAGAGATTGCTGCACCGCTCGGGGAAACCTCTCCCTGATCGGCCGGGCGGGTACTCCTGCTACAATAGAGTAGGGAGCGACATCACGGCTGACAACAGCCCCGGCGGCGACCACGGCCCCATTGCCGATGGTTATGCCGGGCAGAATGATGGCTTTGTGGCCAATCCAGCTGTCATGACCGATGGAGACCCGCTGCCTTTTACGCCAGTTGAAAAAAGAATCGAGGTCGTGTTCCGCCATGCCATACCTCTTCAGACGATAGAGGAAATGGTGCTGGCTGACCCACTCTACCGGGTGATTACCCGGATTGATCCGTACATCCGAGGCGATATTGACGAATTTGCCGATATCCGTGTAGATGATCTCGCACCTCTCCATTATGTAGCTATAGTCGTCCAGGCTGCTCTGTTGCAGTTTGACACCGGCTGCTATTTCGGTATATCTGCCGATGGTGGCATCCTGCAGAACGGCCGATGGGTCAATCAGGGGATTTTCATCCAGCATGATACTGGTGGGGGTGTCCGGGTTCATGGTTCAGGCGTACTCCTGGATGCAGAGGCAGCTGCTGCCGCTGTATACCGGTTTTCCAGATTTCAGAGTCATGACAACTTTGGGTACCATGGTGTCTTCGATGACGAGAATGTCGGCAAGTTTGCCCGGGGCGATTTCGCCGCGGTCAGAAAGACCGGCAATTGCAGCTGGTGTTGTGGAAACATAGGAAAAGGCCTGTTCCGGGGTCAGACCGGCTTCACGAATCATGGTATAAACCCCCTGCAGCATGGAGCTTGGATGGTAGTCCGAGCAGAGAAAATCGCAGAGATTGTGCTCCACCAGCACTCTGGCGGAGATGTTGCCGCTCTGGCTTTGGCCGCGCACAATATTAGGGGCTCCCATGCCGGTGGCCATCCCCTGACTTCGTGCATGTGCTGCTGTTTCGAGGCAAAGGGGAAATTCGGCAATGGTGACGCCGAGGCCGTCCATCAGGTCAATCTTAGCGGGAGTGTCGTCGTCATGAGAGGCCAGCAGTATCCCATGTTCCCTGGCGAAGTGGGACAGTTCCACCAGATAGTCCATGCAGATCTTCTTTTTGTCAAGCTGGGTGGTGACGATGTGCTCTACTGCCTCATCCGTCAGTTCGAATACCGGTTTATGGTACTCCCGCCATTTTTCCAGGGACTTGAACTGGCCTTGGCCGGGGGTGTGGTCCATAAAACTGAGAATCTGTATCATGCCCTGCGCCATCAGCTCCTTGAGGATTTGTGCTGAGGTAAAGGAGGTAATCTCAAAACGGGCATGGACGAGATTGTCGATGGAGAGCAGGTGCTGGTTGCCTCTCCAGATCGACTCTATGAGAAGAGCGGCGTTGCTGTTGCCGCGCAGCCCGCATAACGATTCCTCGTTAAAGGCGATGGCATGGAACATGGTGGTAATGCCGGACATGGCCAGTTTTTTGTCCAGTTCGACAAGGGCGTTGTCGACGGGAAATGATGCTCCCGGGCGTGGTTCCACCTCTTTTTCCACAGCATCGGAATGCAGATCTACAAATCCCGGAACAACGAGTCTGTTGCCGAGGTTGAACGCTTCATTGATGGATTGGTACGGTGCTACTGCGGTGATGCAGTCATGTTCGATTATAAGGTCGGCCGGTTGTATTTGCCCCTGGGTCAAAACCCGCTCCGAACGGAGTATCATTCTCATGCCTGTGCCCTCCTTATGGCCACGGCGACGTCGGCTATTGCGTCTATTTTGCGTTGATCGTGAAAGATGGCGATCATGGCGATGTTGCGCTTTTTCAGCTCCGTAAGAAGCTCAAGGACCACATCGGAACTGGTGCGGTCCAGTGAAGCCGTCGGTTCATCAAGCAGGATCAGTTCTTTGGGGGCGATAATACCCCTGGCTATATTGACTCTCTGCTGCTCCCCACCGGAAAAGGTGAGAGGGGAGAGGTTGAAGAGTTCCTCCCGTATGCCGAGTCGGATCAGCATCCGCCTGGCCTGCTCCTGGGCCTCTTCTTCCGTCGTGCCGATCTCTATAAGGGGATGGGCCACGGCGTCAAGGGCAGAGACCCGTGGCAGAATTTTAAGAAACTGGGTGACGAAGCCTATTTCCCGTCTGCGTAAATCGAGTACTCTGCTTTCCGGGCAATGGGCCAGGTCGACTTCGCTGCCGTCACCTCGGTGAAACAGGATTGTGCCGCTGTCGGCCAGATAGGTGCGGTAGATGGTTTTAAGGATACTTGATTTGCCGACTCCGCTCGGTCCGGAAAGAGCGAGCAGCTGGCCGCACTGCAGGGAAAAATCGATACCGGTAAAGCCTTCCACCTCTATGCCGCCACGGTTGTGAAGGGTAAAGGTTTTTGTCAGCCTGTCTACCTTGAGTTTGTATGTTGAATCCGTGTCTGCCATGATGAACCTAGAGTTTGCTTGATACGAGGAGCTGGGTATAGGGATGCTGGGGATCTTCAAGGATCTGATCCGTAAGGCCATACTCAACCAGAGAACCATTTTTCATTACCACGGTGAGGTCGGTGAGATGATTGATAACCCCAAGGTCATGCGAGACTACAATCATGGCAAAACCCATTTCATACTGCAGTGCCTTGATCAGATCGAGAATACGGGCCTGCACCGAAACATCGAGGCCGGTGGTGGGCTCGTCCAGAAGGAGCAGGCGGGGTGAACTGGAAAGGGCCTTGGCAATCTGGATACGCTGTTGCTGGCCGCCGGAAAAATTGATGGGATAGTCATCGATGCGGCTGACGGGCATTTCGATTTTGCCAAAGTAATACAGGGCCTTTTCGCGAATGACATCGTAGCGTTTTTCGCCCGAGCCGAGAATTTTTTCTGCAATATTGCCGCCCGCGGAAAAATTGAAATTGAGACCAAGGTGAGGGTTCTGGTAGATCATCGACATTTCATGATTGCGGATCCAGGAGGTCTGGGCCGGCGCAAGAGAGAGGATGTCTCTTTTGTTCCCTTTTTTGTCCCTGTGGCCATTGAAATAGATTTCGCCGTGAGAAGCTCCGCAGTCCTGGTAAATCAGCTGCAGCAGGGTTGATTTGCCGCTGCCGGACTCGCCGACGACGCCGAGGATTTCCCTTTCTTCCACAGCCAGGCTGATGTTGTTGACGGCAACAATGGAATGACAGCGGGGGCAGATGGCACGGTCCGCGATTTCTCCGGTTTCTTCCAGGCAGAAACGACAGCCCGAGCCGAAGATTTTACTGATGTTGTGCAGTTCAAGCAGCATTGGCGGCCTCCTCTTTTGCGGTATCACAATGGTAGGTATCGCTGCAGAAATAATGCACACCATCGTCAAGATGCACTTCGTCGAGAAAAACTCCGCGGGAGCCGCAGCGTTCGCAGGGAGTGTCGGTAAAGTCTTCCACCACAAAATCTCTATCGCTGAATTTCAGCGGCTCCACTGCGGTGTATGGCGGAATAGCGTAAATACGTTTTTCCCTGCCTGCGCCAAAAAGCTGCAGAGCCGGATTGTTGTTCATTTTGGCTATGTCGAACTTGGGGATCGGTGAGGGGTCCATGACAAAGTGGTTGTTGACCTGAACCGGGTACCTCGCCGCAATACGGCTGTCGCCGAACTGTGAAGTATCCTCGTAGAGCAGAACCCAGAGCTTGGCGTAATCCACATTGGCATGCATCTCTTTTTGTCTGGCCGTGTCCGGCTCGACGGTTTGCAGTACTTCGGGCGTGGGCACCTGATAGACCAGAATCTGCTGGTCGGTGAGGGGATATTCCGGTACCCGGTGCCGTGTCTGGATAATGGTGGCATCGGGAGTGGCGGTGGTTTCCCGAACTCCGGTTACCGAAAGGATGAACTCCCGGATGTTGACGGCATTGACCGATCCGTCACACCCCTGGTCGATGACCTTGAGGGTATCTTTTTCGGTAATGATGGAAAGAGTCACCTGTAAGCCGCCTGTCCCCCAGCCACGTGCAATGGGCATTTCCCGGGAAGCAAATGGAACGATATACCCCGGCAGGGCCACAGCCTTGAGCATGGCCCGGCGCATCTCTTTTTTGGCATCTTCATCAAAGAAGCCGAATGTCACGCTATTTTGACTCATTGTTATTTCTTGCCTTGTTGAATACCTGCAGATCTGCCTGAAAAGTGACATAATGCGGGAGTTTGAAGTGATTGGTAAATCCCATGGATTCGATGGCATCGACATGATGGACGACGATTTCCGGATTGGCGGCGATGGCGTCTCCGCCGACGGAATAGCCTGTATGATTCATGGCCAGATCGAGAATAGACATTGCTATGGCTTTGGTCTCGTTGAAGCCGTAGCAGAAACCATATCCCACGGCGAGGCGGAGTTTGCCGTCTTTGGGGTCCGGGGCGAAGGAGCCGACAGTTTCGCAGGCGGTAACTCTGATGACACCTACTTTTACGGTGTTCCCGGTGAGGGGATGGGTAAAGCTGATATCGGCCATGCCGAGGCGCAGATCGCCGATGGTCGGATGGACATCGCCGAAGCCGCGCATGGTGGTGTAGGCGAAGGCAAGCAGAGCTCCCGTTTCCCCCCGTGCCATGATCTGCATGACACCACTGCGGGGATATGGCGGCAGAGGAAACGAGCGCGTCACATCGAAAGGCTCGCTTTCCCTGTTCGGCAGAAGGACAACGCGATCTTCCAGCCGCAGAGAATGAAGTGCGCTTTGTGCCCTGACCGCACCGCTATTGTCGCAGGGGAGGAAGCCATCGCTGTCGGGCTCCCTGTTTTTAAGGCTGGAGAACAGACGGATAACATAATCACATGAGGGCCCAAGTATCTGTCCTCCCTTGATGTCCTTGAAGGCCGAAGAAATTCTCCTGATGATCTGAATATCGCCGGTGTCGATCAGAGCGGCAGAACCGATGCGCTGGCAGGTGGAACGGTGCGCCCGTACATAAAAGGCGGCTTCCAGCAGATCTCCACCGCTGAGGCGCAGTGCTTTTGCGGCGAGTTTTTCAGTATAGAGAGCGCCTTCCGCCATGATGCGGTCGCAGGCAAAGCGCATACCTTTAATGATGGTATCATCAGCCATGTCCGCGTCGGTGCGTAATTCGGTTTTGAAAAAATGCTTTGACGACCGTATAGCCTCAACGCCGCCTTTGATGGCTACATAACTCATGCTCTTACCTCGATATGCTCGATTTGGGTTGTTCTCGGCAGACCCACAATATGGTTGTCAGCCAGGATGAGAAAGAGGTCGATTCCCAGAGGAAAGGAATCGTTTTTGTCGCAAAATTTTTCGAGAAAATCCCTGGGGGCAGGCAAAATAAGCTCCTTCTTTTGCCTGATTCCCGGTCCGGAAAGAATGACTCTGCTGCTATCGTGATGCTCTGTCCTGCTGCAGTCAAAGACAAGAGTGGCACTCAGCTCGGGACTTTCAGACGTCCCTTGTTTAGCCTGCTCCAGGTGACCGGCTTTGGGCGCGTCGAAGAAGAGATAGTCTGCATCCTTTTCTGTTGCAGGAGCCGAGCCGCATAGAGCACGGACCAGAGCGAAATCGAGGGTGCCTTCATAAAAATGGCTCACCTCGGCATACAATAAAACACTGGCCATGGCGAGGAGTGGTGAGTCAAACAGCGGTACAATGCTGCGCAATTCACCTGGGCGGGCCAGAGCGTCCAGGCTGTTTCGGAAATTATCTCTGTTAATCTTTTCGATGTCGTGTTCACGTTTCATAGCTGGTTTTTCAAGAGAATCATGAGGTGTGATGGGTCTTTATAAAAGATCGAAGGCAACACGGGTTGCATGTACCCGGGAGTTGAGTTCAGCCTGCTCTTTTTCGATATTTTCTTTGCCGCGCAGGGCCAGCTGCTGAATCTCTTCTCTGAGAATACCAGCGGCGAAGGCACCGTCGAGAATGGCTACGGAGACAGCTGTTTCGGGATTGTCATCCATCACCATGGACCAGCCGTTGATTGTATTGACCTGGACCAGAGCACTGGTCACCAGTATCTCTCCGCTGATGAAGCTGCCCTGATTGATGGGGTCATGTATCGGAACCAGCAGGGTCTGGGACGTCGGTTTGCGGATTAACTCGACCTCGGCCTGTTTCTCAACTCCATCGCTGAGAGAGCGAAGTTGTTCAATCCCGACCTGCTGTAACAGATAATTCAGCTGTTCTCTCTCCATGAAAGGTTTCCTTTTCTTCAACTGTTTGTAACAAATTCCGGATGCAGGGCATGCCGGAGTGCATTTCTGGACAAGAAAATACCCGGCCCCTGTTATAATAGAAATTTGATCCAGTCAATCTTGCGTTAACGCTAATATTAGGATGTCTATGTCAGTATAAATCCCATGGTTTCAATGTTATATGCGTGGAAGTGTTGCGATAACACCCGTATATGGAGTGGAAAAGGCGGAAGAGCAGTGATGATATTTCCATTTATCGCATATTACATGCAAATATTTCATATGCTTGTATGGGTTTCTCCCAGATGGGATGCCGGAAGTAAACATTTAACCATATCTTAACGCAGTCCAAACATAGAGATGATTATATCAGTGGAGCCGCGAAAAACCGGTCATGGCGGCACCCGCGATTGCAGATGGTACCAGATCGGATGGAGCAACAGCGGCCGGCAGAAGAACTGAATCCGGGATCTCACTTTTCCTTAATATACTGTTATGACTTTGCACAGGTTAGTTGATCATTCCACAGATCTCCCTCTCTATAAACATATCAGTCTCTTGCTGGCCGATGAAATCAGCAGGCAGCATAAGCCGGGGGATGTGTTGCCGTCAGAGCAGGATCTGGCAAAACGATATAAGGTAAACCGCCATACCCTGCGGCGCGCTCTGGAAGAACTTGTTAATGAAGGGGTGGTTGGCAAACTGCAGGGGAAGGGGACGATTGTTCAGCAGAAGCTGATCAATTATTCAATCCACAGTGGGACGGCATTTACCGAGACTCTTGAAAAAAGCGGCAGGGAGGGGGAGTCCATCGTTCTGCGAAAAGTTGGTATACCTGCCAAGGGGGAAATCGCCCTGTTGTTGAAAATAGAGGAAGATGAGCCTGTTGCTCTTATTGAAACCCTGCGCAAAATGGACGGGATGCCGTTTTCGGTGGTGTCCCATTATTTGCCGCTGGAGAAGGTTTTTGATGTGATCAGGCTGTATAAAGGGGGCTCTCTGCACCGCTTCCTGCTGGAGCATTATGCAATCAAGCTGAAGCGGACCATGAGCATGATTCGAGCTGTATTGCCGGACCAGCAGGACATGAAAGCGCTTTCCATTATGGGCAATTCACCAATTTTGCTGGTAAAAAGCATCAATGTCGATCGGAGCTCGGGTGTTCCCTTGGAGCTTGCCGTTTCACGCTTCAAGGGAGTAGCAACCCAGCTCACGGTTGAGCCGTCCTAATTTGGATTTCTTCAGGAAGCGAGAAGATGTTCGGGGATCTGCACGGCGACCACTTTCCCCTTGGCGGTGATCTTTCCATCAACCATGCAGTCCGTCTCGATAACCACCTTCCTCCCCTTGATCTCAACTACTTTGGAACGAAGCTGTATAGGTGGGCCCAGTGGGGTGGGGAGAAGATAATCGACGTGGAGCGAGGCGGTCACAAAGCGGAATGGCGGCAGGGTATCCATGGCCCGTTTCTCCTTGCGGTAGGCTGCTGCCGCTGCCGTTCCGGTGGAATGACAGTCTATCAGCGAGGCAATCAGACCGCCGTAGACATATCCCGGAAAGGCCAGGTGGTACTTTTCGGGGTGAAATACGGCAACGGATTCATCACCGTCCCAGTAGCTTTTAACCTGCAGTCCATGCTCGTTTTGCGACCCGCAGCCGTAACAGTGGCTGTATGATTCCGGATAGTAATCCTGAAATGCCTTTGTCATTGTAAGCTCCTGTCTGAAATGGATGGAGGAGAATAAAACATCCTGCCAGGAGTGTTGACACAAATTCATTTTCCTTTCAACCTAATTAATCACAACAAGATTTCATACAACAATCGTTGGTGTGAGCAACCGTTTTTTCAACCACAATTTGTGTTTATTCCTGTCCATTCGTGGTTCTCACAATCTTCTTACCTGCAAAAACTCCTTGAGTGGATAATCAGAAGCAGGCATTTTGTGCAGAATAGAAAAGACTTTTACAAAAAAGGGCCTGATTGTCGTAAATGGTCTGGAGAAAACCCCAAAAAAAAGATAGGTTGATCAAGGAGGCAGGTATGTTCCGAGCTTTTTTGTCGTGTCGTTTGTCTGGTGAGTGCGTATCAATATTCTCTCCTGGAGTTTGTCCTGTGAAAAAAATCAGTCCAGTAAATCAAAATCTCCGGCTTTTTCTGAGGAGTGTTTTTCTCTCCAGTGTGGCTGTTGCACTGGTTTTTTCGCTCGCTTCTGCGGTCTCCGGTGGAGATCATGCCTGCGATTATCTCAGCAAAGATGAAGTGACAACGGTGCTGGGACTCGAGGCGGCAGATGGAGAAGCTCAGGCTGCTAATCCCATGGGGCAAAGTATCTGTTTTTTTGATATTCCCGCAGATATGGCAGTACGCTTTGCGCAATTGCAGATGGTTCGCACAGATTGGGCCGTGCGGGCCGGCACGGGATGGAGCGCTTCCTCTTTGTTTGAAAATAATATGGGATTTCTTGATACTCTGCGCAAAGTTGAAGATCTTGGCGAGAAAGCCTATTGGGGCGGTTCGGGTATGAAACTGGGCGCCGGCCTGCATGTACTCTATAAGGATACGTATTTCACCGTTCTGGTGGAAATGGGTGATGAAGAAAACAATCTCAGAAAATCCCAAAATCTTGTCAAGGTGGTACTTAAAAAACTGGAATAGGTGAGTGAGTATTTCATCACCCTAGGGCACAGTCTTCTGCGACTGTTCCTGTTGATAGGAGAGGCAATTTTACCTGGAGGAGTTCATGGCTCGATTCTTTTTTCTTTTTGGGGCTCTATCGGCCGGTTTTGCTGTTGCCATGGGTGCCTGGTCTGCTCATAATGAAATTTTGAATGAAGTACAGACCGTCTGGGTCGAAAAAGGTGTGCGCTATCAGATGTATCATTCCTTTGCGCTTCTGATTACCTCATTATTGCTCGCTTCTCAGAAGAAGATCTCGAAACCGGCGATAGTGGCAGGCGTATGTTTTCTAGGTGGGATTCTCCTCTTTTGCGGCAGCCTGTATGCTATGGCTTTACGTCCTGTTAACGCCGGCTATATAACTCCAGCCGGTGGAGTTCTTTTCATTCTGGGCTGGCTTAGTCTGGCGTGTTGTACTCCCGGGAGAAAATGAAGATGATATGTGGTCTTTTTTTTCAAGTTCATAGATTACCATGAGCAGCGGACCGAGCTATACCGATCTCACCGAGCAGATCGAAGCCCTCAATCTCGAATTTAAACGCCTTAAAGCGGCCGAAGAGGTGTTTCATCGCCGCAACGAATCCTTGCGGGCGCTGCACGATACTTCACTTGCTCTCATCGACCGGCTCGACCGGGAAGAGCTGCTGGAAAATATTCTTGAGCGGGCCGCGCTGCTGAGTGATACGACCCATGGCTATATCTATCTGCTCGATCCATCGGGGGAGCAGATGGAGATGAAAATGGGCATGGGTTTTTTCCGCAGCCAACTCGGCCGCAGAGTTCACCGCGGGGAAGGGATGGGCGGGTGTGTCTGGCAGGCCGAGGAACCTTTGGTGGTGCAGGATTACAAGACCTGGCCCGGCCGCATTCCCGACAAGGTGCTTGACGGTCTTCGCTCTATTGTGGGAATTCCGCTCAAGCTGGAAAACCTGGTCCAGGGAGTCATAGGGCTTGCCCATGTTGATGGCGGCAAGCAATTCAGCGAAGAGGATATCGCCACGCTTGAGCGTTTCGCGGCACTGGCGATGATTGCCCTGCAGAAGGCGAGGCTGTATGCCGAGGTGAAACGCGAACTCGTCGAAAGAAAAAAAACCGAGGCCTTCTGGCGGGAGAGCGAGAGCCGCTACCGGACCTTTCTGGAGTCTTCGCCTGATCCTATTGTTGTCTATGATATGCAGGGCGTGGCAACCTATGTCAATCCGGCGTTTGAGCAGACCTTCAAACTGTCACGCGAGGAGCTCCTCGGCAAACAGATAGATTTTGTTCCGCCGGAAAATGTGGCCGAGACCAAAGCGGCTATCCAACGGATGCTCAGCGGCCAGAAAATCCATCTGTTTGAGACACGGCGATACACCAAAGACGGGCAGATACTTGATGTTCAGCTGAGTTCCACCCTTTATCAGGGGGATGACGGCAAACCGCTTGGAAATATAGTCACTCTGCGTGACATCAGTGCCCGGAAACAGGTGGAAGGGGAGCTGCAGAGATACCGCAGCCGGCTTGAAGATCTGGTAGCAGAGCGCACTGCCGATCTTGAATCGGCAAATATCAGACTGGAAAAAGAGATTGAGGTGCGGCGGAGAGCGGAAAAGGCACTGCGAAAGCGGGAAAAGGAGCTGCAGGCCCAGTCTGAACATCTGGCTGAAGTGAATACTGCACTTCGCGTGCTGCTCAAGCAAAGAGAGGAGGACCGAAAAGAGCTGGGCGCTATAGTATTGCGCAATGTCAAGGAGCTGGTCAATCCCTATCTGCACCGTTTTATCAATGGCCGGATGAGCACCCAGCAGCGCACTCTTGCCCGTATTCTGGAGACCAATATCAACAGTATCGTCTCTCCTTTTGTCGACAAACTGTCGTCGGGCCTGGCGCATCTTACCCCGGTTGAGATCCGGGTTGCCAGCCTTGTCAAGGAGGGCATGACCAACAAAGAAATAGCGGAAATATTACTGGTGTCGAAAAATACCGTGCTCTTTCACCGTTACAATATCCGCGATAAATTAGGGTTAAAAAACAAAAAGATAAACCTGCGCTCGTACCTGCTGTCTCTGGAGAAATAGTGGGAATATACCACTATTTCGCCACTATTATATAAACTTGTGAAAAGTCTGTTTTCCAGTATCCTGTAATCACCTGAAAAAGAATTCTGCAGCAGCGAATTTGCATTCGCTGCGTTCTGTCGCAGTCTGAAGTCGGGTCTATCTTTGTTTTCAAGCCGATTCCTTGTTCTCTGCAAAATCACGCAGTTGAAAAGGCAGCGGCCCGTAACAGCAAACTGTAAACGGTGGCATAACGAGCTTTATGACGAATCTTACTGTTTCCGACGTAACTCTCACTTTTGGCGGCTTAAACGCTCTGACCAACGTCAATCTCAGTATTGAGCCCGGCCTGATCACTTCCATCATTGGCCCTAATGGCGCCGGCAAGACAAGTATTCTCAACTGCATATCAGGTTTTTATCACCCGACCTCGGGAACAATAGAGTATGGCAAGCGGAACCTGACCCATGCATCTCCCCATCAGGTTTCCAGCATGGGAATTGCCAGAGCTTTCCAGAATCTCGAGCTTTTCCGGGGGCTTTCGGTGCTTGACAACCTGCTTCTCGCCCGTCATCAAAAGCTGCGCTATTCACTCTTGGACGCGATTGTGTATTTCGGCAAGGCGTCACGGATAGAGGCGGAAAATCGCGCCTACGTCGAAAAGGTTATCGATTTCATGGAGCTGGAACTGTATCGCAAGAGTATGGTGGGCAACCTGAGTTACGGTGTCCAGAAAAGAGTGGAAGTGGCCAGGGCGTTGACGCTGGATCCTCAGCTGCTTCTTCTTGACGAACCCATGGCGGGAATGAACATCGAAGAAAAAGAAGACATCGTCCGTTTTATCCTCGATTTAAAGAAGGAGTGGGACATTACGGTGGTGCTGGTGGAGCATGATCTCGGAGTTGTGATGGATATTTCAGATCAGATTTATGTTCTCGATTTCGGGGAAGTTATTGGTTCGGGGACGCCGGAAGAGGTTGCCTCCGACCCCAAAGTTATAGAAGCCTATATCGGAGAAGAGTAATTTGTCCATGGAAGAGCGAAGCCGCTTGTTAGAGTACAGTATCCCGCAGCTTCTTCGCTGGCGGGTGGGTAAAACCGGCAGCAAGGTTGCCCTGCGGCAGAAAGATTTCGGCTGCTGGAACAGCTATACCTGGGAGCAGTACTATGACTATGTGCGCAAAACCGGGCTCGGCCTGCTGCAGAGCGGATTCAGCAAAGGCGATAAAATAGCCATTATCAGTGATAACATTCCGGAAACTCTCTATATGGCCATTGGAGCGCAGGCTGTCGGCGGGCTTTCGGTAGCTATTTATCAGACCAGCCTGCCCGAGGAAATTGAAGGGATTCTCAACTATCTCAATATCAGCATCATTTTCTGCAATGACCAGGAACAGGTGGATAAGGTTGCCGAGATACGGGAGAAAATTCCCCAGGTGAAAAAGGTCATCTACGAAGACTCCCGCGGAATGCGGAATTACCAGCAGGATGACTGGTTCATGTTCATTCAGGACCTCTATAAAAAGGGCGATGAATCCCATCGGGAAAATCCGGACCTCTTCGATAGTCTGGTTGACCAGGGAAAACCCGATGATGTCTGCCATCTCTGTCTGACTTCGGGGACTACCGGGTTGCCCAAAGGAGCTATGCTGACGCATCGCAACTATATCAATATGGGTCTCCAGCTCACGGAAGTTGATCCGCTTGAAGATACCGATGAATATGTTTCCTTTCTTCCCTTTGCCTGGATAGGCGAACAGATGAACTCCTTCGGTGTCGCCATGGCCACCGGTATCGCTGTGAATTTTCCCGAATCGGTGGAAACCAGCATGGCAGATCTCAAAGAGATCGGGCCGCATTTCATGTTCGGTGCTCCGAGGATCTATGAAACGATCCGTTCGCAGATCTGGCTGAAAATAGATGAGTCCTACTGGCTCAATCGGGTTGTGTATACTTTTTTTATGAAGGTGGGGGAGGAAGCTGCCGGATACCGTATGTCGGGTAGAAAGATGCCTGGAAAACTCCGTTTTCTCGCATGGCTCGGGAAACAGATGATGTTCCGGCCGCTTGTCAACCAGATCGGTTTTCTCCGGCTGCGTCGCGCCTATACCGGAGGGGCGGCACTGGGGCCGGAACTGTTCACCTTCTACCAGGCTATCGGCGTCAATCTCAAACAGATTTACGGCCAGACCGAAATTGTCGGTATTGCCTATATGCATCGCGACGGAGACGTACGGCCCGATACGGTGGGCAAGCCGCTGCCTGGCACGGGATGCAAAATCTCCGAGGAAGGTGAGATTCTGTCGCGTTCGGCATCGGTCACACCGGGCTATTACAAGCTGCCCGAAAAGACGGCGGAACTGCTGGAAGGAGGCTGGCTCCACTCGGGAGATGCCGGATATATTGACGAAAACGGCCACCTGGTGGTCATCGATCGCATCTCCGATGTAATGCATACCAGAAACGGCGACATGTTCAGCCCGATGTTTCTGGAGAACCGTTTGAAATTTAGCCCCTATATCAAAGAGGCCGTCATTTTCGGCGACAAGCAGGATTTCGTGACGGCTCTGGTCAACGTCGACCCGATAGTTGTGGGAAAATGGGCGGAAGACCGGGGCATATCTTTCAGTACCTATATGGAACTGTCGGGTCATGCCGAAGTGGCACAGTTGATCCTGGGCGCGGTTGCCACCATCAATGAGAATGCAGAACAACCTCATTTCCGGATCCATCGCTTTGCTCTGCTCTATAAACTTCTCGACATGGATGATGGTGAGCTGACAAAAACAGGCAAGATACGCCGAAAATTTGTCAGAGAAAAATACGCCAATCTCTATGACGCACTTTATGACCCGGAAGTTCGTGAGAAAAAGGTGGAGGCCTTCTATCAGTATCAGGACGGTCAGACAAGCACGGTCAATACAACCATCCACTTTTATACAATGGAAGAACGATGAGCTATTTTTTTCAGCTGGTAATCAGCGGTATTGTCGTCGGATCAATTTACGCCCTTTCGGCCCTTGGGTTCGTTCTGATCTACAAATCAAGCAGAGTGCTGAATATTGCCCATGGTCAGATAATAGCAGCCGGGGCGTTTATCACCTATTTCTTGACGGTCAACGTGGGCATTCCTATTTACATTTCTTTTCTGATCAGCATGGTGGCCACTTTTTTCCTCGCCATGAGTGTTGAGAGGATTTTCCTGCGTCGCCTTATCGGAGAGCCCATTATTTCCGTTATCATGGTCACCATAGGGCTTATGTCAATTTTAGACGGGCTTATCTACCTGACTCCCTTCGGTACGGAAAACTTTTCCTTTCCCCCCTTTCTGCCGACGGAACCCATTACTTTCGCGGGGGTCTCCATCTCATGGACGCAGCTGGTCGGGGTGATCATCACAATTCTGCTTATTGCCGGTTTCTCGTGGTTTTTCAAAAAATCCACAGTCGGTATTTCCATGCGCGCGGTGTCCGATGATCAGTTGGCATCGATGTCTATCGGTATTTCGGTTCCACGGGTTTTCGGGTTGGCCTGGGCCATGGCGGGTCTGAGTGCCGCAGCCGCCGGTGGAATTATCGGAAACATAACCGGTCTCAATTTTGATACGCTGCATGCCTTCGGCATCATCGTTTTTCCGGTGGTCATCCTCGGCGGGCTGGATTCAATTCTCGGCGCAGTGGTGGCGGGCATAATAATGGGGCTTATTCAGCAATTTGCAGGGGGCTACCTGGACGGCAACTGGGGGCTTAACGGCACCGGTCAGGTTCTGCCCTACATAATTCTTCTTGTTATTCTCCTTTTTAAACCGCATGGCTTGTTTGGAGTTCATGAAATAGAACGGGTATAATTATGTCATCAAACCGCTGGCTGGCTACTGGGAATTATTTTACCTCCTACCGAGAAGAGCAGAGGATTTTCTTCACCAATCTGGACAGGAGTGTGATGTGCCTCTTTATCGCCGTCCTTTTTGCCTGGCCGCTTTTTTTCGATGTGGGAAATAAATACATGCTGGTCATCGACAATATTCTGGTGGCCATCATTGCCGTCATCGGCCTGAACCTGGTCACCGGGTTTGCCGGTCTTATTTCCATTGGTCACGCCGCTTTTGTCGGCATCGGTGCCTATACGGTGGCTTCTCTGGCAGGCGTCCTGGGCGGCGACCACATTCTGATGACGCACTGCTGGCCCCTGATGATTCTCCTCTCCGGTTTTATGGGAGCTGTTTTCGGGGCGCTGGTCGGTTTGCCGGCGCTGCGCCTCAAGCATCTCTATCTTGCCATCGCGACCCTCTCTTTCCAGATGATTTTTGAGTGGGTTATCAAATTTATGGATATTTTCAATCAGGGACAGACAATGCCGGTTCCGCGGGTCATCTGGGTTACGGGACAGGTTTCGCGCCAGGACCACTATCTCTTCTGGTATTACGCTATCCTGGTGGTCATTATCATCCTGGGTTTTGCGGTGCGTAATCTGCTTCGCACCAGATATGGCAGGTGTCTTGTCGCGGTACGGGACAATGACAGGGCGGCCGATGCCATGGGTATGCATCCCGGTTTCACCAAGGTATACGCTTTCGGTCTGGCCGGTTTTCTTGCCGGTGTGGCCGGGGCCCTGCACGCCTATCTGTATCGCGGCGTCGGAATCGACTCTTTTACCCTGCATCATTCCATTAACTACCTTGCTATGGCTATTGTCGGTGGTCTGGGGACACTGCACGGTTCCTTCTGGGGGCCGGTGGCCATAAAGGTGCTTGATCTTCAGGTGGAACGTCTTTCCGAATGGGTGGGCAGCCATCTTACTGCAGCAACAAATCTGACCACGGCGTTGAAACCCTTGAGCTTTGGTCTGGTAATTGTCTTATTTCTCATGTTTGAACCCCGGGGTATTGCCAACTGGTGGCGTATTGCCCGTTCTTACGTGAAGCTGTGGCCCTTCCGCTACTGATGCGTGAATTCGGGCCGCTGTTGGTGATATATGAACTGTATGGCGTGCAGGCAATGCTTCTCTGGGGGGAGGGGAGCTCGTTTTTTGCGGTGCAGCCCGGCGCAACATGCCTGCTCAAAGCAATCCAACGTTAAGGAGGAGATATGAAAACGACAAAGGGTACCCGATGGAGTATGGCAGCGCTGGCGTTTGTTCTGCTGGCTGTTCCTCTTCAGGCTTTCGCAGGAGAAGTGTATAAAATCGGCCTTTCTCTGGCTATTACCGGTCCGACTTCGGATGCCGGTAATCCCTATGCCAAAGGGGTGGAAGATTATTTCAACTATGTCAATGACACCAAGATGCTGGGGGATGATGTGATCGAATGCACTATTCGTGACGACCAGTATAAAAACGATGTCACCAAGCGTAACTTTGAGGATTTTCTCGACCAGGGAATTGTTTTTTACCTGAACTACTCCACCGGCAGCACACTTGCCTTGAAGAGAGATTTTGAAGAAGAGCGGATGCCTGTCATCCCGGCCTCTTTCCATGCCGGAAATCTTGATGGCTCGAAGTACATTTTTCTGCCGATCGCTTCCTATTCTGCCCAGACTATAGGTCTTGCGGAATATATCGTCAAAAATCATAAAGGCGGAACCCCTAAAGTGGCCATGTTTATCCATCCTTCGGCCTTTGGCCGCGGTCCGGTGGAAGACGTGGAAAAAGCGGTTGCGGCCGGTCTCAACATGGAAATCGTCGAGGTAGTCGAACATGGCCAGAACCTCGATAATACCGCAATGCTCAAGCGCCTTATAAGCAAAGATGTGCAGTATATCATCAGCCATACGGTACAGTCCCCGGTGGCGACCATGCTCAAAGATGCCGCGGGGCTTGGGCTGATAGCCGCATCTTTTGGTGAACCAGGCAAATTTACCTTTCTCGGAGCACACTATACCGGCGGCAATGACCTCGTCGCTCTGGCCGGAGATTCAGCGGAAAATTTCTACTGGACGACCTCGTATATCGTCACCTCCGAGCCGAGTGAGGGGGCCACCAAGCAGCTTGAGCTTGCCAAAAAATACAATCGTGATGAAAAGGCGGCCAACTCGCATAACTATGCCAACGGCATGATGGTGGCTCAGGTGGCAACAGAGCTTATCAGGCGCGCCAAAGAGAAAGGCAAAGAAATCACCAAGGAATCGCTGTACGAAGAACTTCTGGCAATGAATGGTGATGCTGCCTTTTCTCCTTTTACCACCGTGGGGCCGGTAACCTTTTCCAGCTCCGATCAGGCCGGAGTTGATTCCCTGCAGCTGTATGTCGTAAAAGACGGCAGTTTCAAATCAGTCGGCGAGCCTTTTGTGCCTGAGTATACGGCGAAGATAAAATAAAAACAGAGGTACCAAGTACATCTGCAAGCGAGTGCATGCTTTATGCCGCGCTGCTGGGAGAAACATCCGGGGCGCGGCAAAGAAAGAGAATGGTGCTATTCTAGTTTTCAATCTGAAACACGAAGCCTATGGCGATGGATACAACGAAAAAACAGCTGGAAGTCAATAACATTGAGGTTGTTTACAATGATATTGTTCAGGTCTTGCGTGGTGTCAGCCTGAGTGTGCCCGAAGGCAGCATTGTCGCGCTGCTGGGAACAAACGGGGCGGGGAAGACCACAACTCTGAGGGCCGTAAGCGGCCTGCTGAAACCGGAAAACGGTTACGTTAGGGAAGGCTATATCAACTTCAGAGACGAAGATATAACGAATCGCCTGGGAACCCATGTGGTTAAACTCGGTGCGGTAATGGTTCCCGAGGGACGGCGGGTTTTTAAGCATCTGACCGTGGATGAAAATATTCGGGTCGGTTCCATAACCAGGCAGGATGGCACGCAGCGGATCAGGGATGACCATGCCCTGATGTACCATCATTTTCCCAGACTGTCCAATATTACCCATCGCATGGCAGGATATTGCTCCGGTGGAGAACAGCAGATGATCGCTATTGCCAGGGCTTTGATGGCGGCTCCGAGAATGCTGATGCTGGATGAGCCGTCATTGGGACTTGCTCCCTTACTGGTCAAAGAAATATTTGAGAATATACAGCGCATAAATAAAGAGATGAACACCACTATTCTGGTGGTGGAACAAAATGCCAAAATAGCTCTGGCGATATCGGATTATGCCTATATCATGGAATCCGGCAGAATTGTTCTGGAGGGAACATCAAAAGAGCTGCAGCAAAACCCCGACGTCAAGGAATTCTATATGGGAATAACCCGGGGAGGGGCCAGAAAATCGTTCAAGGAAGTCAAATCGTATAAGAGGCGTAAACGCTGGATGTGATCCTTTTGGGAAGATTGCAGATTACAGGAGAGAGGAATGAAATTTTTAGTAGGCTATAATGGCTCCGAAGTGTCAAAAGCAGCGCTCTCTCTGGCGAGAACCTATGCTGATCTTTTCGGAGCGAAGGTTCTGGTGGTAACCTCCATGACAGGAGGAGCCGGTGAAAAGGCTGATGAAATAGGCAAGGCGACCCGTGATCTTCAGTTTGCCGAGCAATTCTTCAAGGAAAAAAATATTCCCTGCGAGACATACCAGCTGGCTCGGGGCATGACACCGGGAGAAGATATGGTGCGGTTTGCCGAGGAGAAAAACATTGATCAGATATTTGTCGGCATCGAAAAGAAATCAAGAACCCAGAAGCTTATTCTGGGCTCCAATGCTCAATATATCATTCTCAAAGCCCCGTGCCCGGTAGTAAGCATTAACACTGCCTGATTTGAATACGGGAGACAGATTTATTTTCACAAAACAACGTGAAAAAAAGGTAAGCGCAGACTCCGATCTGTCTCCCGAACAAAAAGATCATAGCTGAGGATTATACGTAATTAGATATTCATGAGAAATCCGGGGTAACCGGGAAATGTGCGGAGGACTGCAGTTATGGGACGTTATGATCTGTCTTTTTATGATGTGATTAAGAGGAACGGTGTTGCCTGTGCAGATGGTCTCTGCTGGCATGAGGTCGATGATGACCGCACCCTGACCTTTTCCCAGTATCAGGAAGAGATAGAGGTCCTGGCTGCAGGTCTGGCACGAGAAGGGGTGAAAAAAGGGGATCGCATCGGGGTGTTAGGAAAAAACAGTCTCGAATATTTCCTCATATACGGCGCTGCAGCTTTTCTCGGTGCGATTGTTCTTCCAATTAACTGGCGTCTTTCTGTGGATGAAGTCTGTTTCAATCTTAATGATTGCGAACCGCTTCTTCTCTTTGTCGATGCCGAGTTTCAACAGAATCTGCAGGGAAGAAGCGAACAGCTCCCCAGTGTAATATCCCGTTTTAACTTAAAAGAAGATCAGGGCACGTTC
>JAZBNU010000420.1:0-7253 GCA_036350815.1 Desulfopila sp. | reverse complement strand
TCCGACAGCAGAAGGTGTATCTTTCCCTGTTGCTGTTGCGCGAGATGAAGCGCTTCAGTTGGACCGGAAGCTGCAAGGACAAAGTAGCCCTGCTTTTCCAGCATTTTCCTGGTCATACCCAAAAGAGATTTCTCATCCTCCACCAGAAGGATAGTTTCACTTCCACTCAACGGCTCTTTTTTCTGTTTCAATTCTATCTTCATATCCAGCTCTTTCTGCTTATGAGCGGGAAGATAAATTTTGAATACTGTCCCACGGTCCGGTTCACTGTACACGTTTATAAAGCCATCATTCTGTTTGACAATACCATAAACCGTGGCAAGACCAAGCCCCGTGCCTTTTCCCATTTCCTTGGTTGTGAAAAAAGGCTCATACACAACTTCAAGGATCTGTCGGTCCATCCCGCACCCGTCATCGCTCACCATAAGCATCACATATTCACCCGGCAGAAAACCGGAGTGGTTAGAACAGTATTCTTCATCCAATACCACATCGGCAGTCTCAATAATAATAGTACCAATACCATTTATAGCATCTCTGGAATTAACACACAGGTTAACCAGAATCTGATTGATCTGGGACGGATCGACCTTCACCGGATAACGCGTCGCGGCCGGGATCCAGACGAGCTCAATATCCTCACCGATGAGGCGCTGCAGCATTTTCAACAGACCTGAGACTACTGTATTCACGTTGAGGACTTTTGGGGCAATGGTCTGTTTACGGGCAAAGGCAAGAAGCTGCCGGGTAAGATCAGCAGAGCGCTGGGCAGCTTTGATAATCTCCTGCAGATCGGCAAAAACCGGATCTTTGGAGTCGACAAGTTCCTGAGCTAACTCAGCATGCCCCAGGATAACACCCAGCATATTGTTGAAATCATGTGCCACTCCTCCGGCAAGTCGCCCTACCGATTCCATTTTCTGCGCCTGAACCAGTTGTGCCTCAAGATTTTTCCGTTCACTGATATCAAGATTGACCACGATTGCACCATCAACATTTCCTTTATCATCGAGAACCGGTGCCGTATAGTTGAGTATGACCTTGCGCTTGCCGTCGAAAGACTCAATTTCCAGAAGTTCGTCAAGAACGGTTACCCCTTGCCGGATTGTTCTGGCAAGGGCCCAGTCTTCTCCCTGGACCGGAATGCGTTCTGGCAGACGCCAGGCCTTGAAGATCCCATACTCTGTGAGAGGGACATGCGGTTCAGCCCCCCAGATATTGACTCCGGCGGGATTACCACGTAGCAGTGTGCCGTTTTTATCCGCAAACCAGAGCCCTATCGGTAAAATTTCAAAAATCCGCTGCAGCTGGTTTTCTCGCCGGACAAGTTCTTCGCTTGCCTCTTTGCGCCAGCTGATATCACGCACTGTCGCCCAGATATGATCAATCTCTCCACTGTCAAGGCGGATCGCGTAAGAACGCAGTTCAACAGGCAAAAGCGCTCCATCTTTCCGGACATACTCTTTCTCGTAGATACCCGAATTTCCATGTAGGAAAAGCTTTTTTTGCCATATTTCGTTTTTTTCCCACTCTCGCCAGTGTTCTGCAGTAATCTCTTGCACCCCCCGCAAATCTCTCAATTCGGCAAGAGTGTACCCAAGCATCTCACAATAGGCAGGATTGGCATCGAGAATACGACCGGTACCCCCCATCATCACGAACCCATCCCGGCTTTTCTCAAAAATTTCCAGATAGCGCTGTTGACTCTCTTTTAAGCGACGTTCCACATCGATATTATAAAGAGCAAAGGCAAGGTCACCGGCCAGCTCAGCAAACAGCGCATGCTCCTCCGAATCTAAAACATAGTTCTCCGGCACGGATACGTTCATGACGCCGTAGGTTTCATTTTGAAACCGGAGGCATCGGCTCAACCCTGCACGACTGCTATACTGCAGGGAAAGAGGACAACTCAGACAACGTACTGCGGGTTCCTGGATCAAAACCACATTATCGCTCTGTAATGCCTTTTCCATACAGACCGGAAACAGCTTACCAGAGAGTTGCTTCCAAAGAGTATCCTTTCCCTCCTCGCTAAGTCCCGAAGAGGCAAACTCGACGACCTCATTATCTTCATTCAAAAGAACTACCCATGCACTTCCATACCCCATCGTCTGGACAAGGTTGGCACAGGCCCTCCTGACCAGATGGCAGGGATCTTTTTCAGAAATAATCATCTGGTTGACATTTCTGATGCCCAGCAGAACCCGGTAAATATGGGCGAGGCGGGAATTCACCTCCCGCAGTTCCGTATTTTGCTTCTCAACCTGCTGTTTAGCTGCTATTTCATCGGAAACATCACTTACAATAACCAGCAGTTCCTTGCGATCATTTTCACCCGTCACTTTGCCGCTGTCATGAGTATCCACAAAGGCCATATCCGTGGGCCGAGCTTCAATTCGAGCGTAAAACGCCGGTTGCTCCCGGCGCTTGATGCGGACAACAATCTGTTTTTCTGTAGGATTGCGAAAAAACACTCGGAACCGGGCCAGGAAAAGGGCTTTATCATCATCAGTAATGAATTCTGCAAAGGGAGCCCCGCGAAAGTCCTCATGGCGGTTCAGCATGGTACACCAGGTGGCATTGGTCCGGCGAATGGTTCCAGAGACATCAAGGACGACATACCCCACCGGGGCATATTCATAGAGTGCGGCGAAACGCTCTTTGGCCTCCTGCAGAGCCAGCTGAGCCTCTGCAAGTTCTTCATTCTGCAGTTCTAGTTCTGCCTGATGTACTGCCAGCTCATGGGCTAGGTTTCTCACCTCTTCAAGGTCCTGAGCATACAACGAACCTGGTGCCCGGACCAGCAGTTCCTCTGCCCGGCGACGCAGCTCATCTCCTTTTTTGTTCCTGCTGGTATTCATCAGAAACGCTCCTGGAGAGAGCCATATAGACGGCTTACCGAACCATCATCTTTTTGCTCGACATGTCCCCGGGCAACAACATCCTTAATGCTCCCATCACTGCAGACAGCCTTCAGCAGTATTTCATAGGGCTGCCCCTTTTCCAGTGCCTCTTTCACCGCATCGCGGAGTTGAATCATCGACCCGGGGGTGTACAGAGAGTCATGCTCCGCAAACGACGGTGCCCCTTCATCCGGGTTACGGCCAAACAGATGGAAGAGATTGGCAGACCATGTCACACTGTCTGAGGCAACATCCCAGGTCCAGCTTCCCATGCGGGCTGTTTTCTCAGCATCGGCAAGCAATTTGTGAAAGTAGCGGTGCTGCTTTTCGCTTTCCTGGAGTGCTTCCTGCGAACGTTTCCGGGCAACTATCTCACCAATTAGACGGGCTGAGGCTGCCAGGCGTTTCTTGGCAAGCGCAACGATAAATGGCGGCCGTGTCTCGTAGGATGCTGCACAGTCCAGCAGTTCCTGCTTATCCACATGAAAACGTTCTGCAATCATTCGGATTTCTGCGGGATCCCTGGGAGGATCGCCATAACCAAAATTGATTGAACCAATAATTTCATCGCCGGAACAGATAGGCAGTGCGTAGATGCGAAGTCCTCCTTCACATGCAATATCAACCGGCTCCCCGGTGGCAATTGACCGTTTCGAAGCCTTTGTCCAACAGGATTCATGACAGAGCCATTTTCCGGAACAGAGCGCTCCAGACAAATCATCAGTATCGCAAAGCCTGAACGAGGCATGATCGGCAAAACGACACCAGCCGGAAGAAAAAATACCAAAAGCATATTGGCCGTCCGCTTCGTAAACGGCTGCGGAAGTTTCAAGCAGATCAAGGTAGTCGGCAACGATGTCCATCAGTACAGAAGCTCCCACTGCACTGCGAATACGGCCGTTTTCGTTCAAGGCGGAAAGATCACCATAGGGCTGTATATGATACTCTTCACCGGTGTGGGGCTTTTCAGCAAGAAGCCATTCAATTCGACGAAGCTCACGTTGAGCCTTAACGCGCTCCGTAATGTCATCAAAGCCGACAGCCAATCGGTTCCCAGGAAGTCTGAACGCATGTATATGAAAGACACCGCGTAATTTCTTGTCCTGATATTCCACCTCGGGAGCATACACCGGTTTTTTGCTATAATACGCCTGCAGGAAGAACTCCTGGAGTTCTTCTCCTCGTTTTCCAGGCCACAACTCTGAAAAGCTCTTCCCCAGCATTTCCTCAATATTAAGGCCGGTTAATGCAGCCGCATAAGGATTGCCGCTTCGCAGAAGCAACTCTCCTCCCTCGGTAACGTCATAGACAAATAGCCCGGAGGGCATATGTCGGACGATATCGGCTCCCGTCTGCCGGCTGCTTTCCAGACGCTCACGAACATCACGGATCGGCGTTATATCAATCAACGTGAAGACTACCCCGGATACCGCCTGGGGCCCGATACGGTAGGGAAGGGTCCGAACCATATACCACCTGCCGTCTTCTCCCTGAGCCTCATGCTCACTTGGTTCATTGGTGCGCTGTACTTCCAGTGCCATGTCCACAGGACTGAAATCGAGGAGCCGGTGGGTGAGGTGATTCAAAGGTCTGCCGATATCGCTTTCGAGAATATGAAAGACCTCCACTGCCTGGGGAGAATACCGCCTGATGCAAAGGTCTTCGTCAAGCAGCAAAGTTCCAATGCGAAAACTCAGCAAAAGATTGTCAACATCATTGCGCGCTTCAGTCAACTCAATAATTTTATTCTGATATTCGGTGTTGACAGTATAGAGCTCTTCGTTGGTGCTCTGCAGTTCCTCATTGGTACTTTGCAGCTCTTCGTTGGATGCCAGCAATTCTTCATTAGTGGCCTGCAGCTCTTCGTTGGACGTCTCCAGCTCTTCAATGGTGGCCTGCAGGTTCTCTCGAGTGAACTGGAGTTCCTGTTCCAGGTCGTGTAAACGCTGACTGGTCTCTTCGTCTACATCATATTCCGTGGAAGCAATCTCATCGGATGTGGCGCTCTTGGCCAATTCCTCAAAAAATATCAACACCAGCGATTCATCATTTTTCCGGCCAAGCAAAGGGCACATGCGTAAGCGCAAGGTAGAACGGCCGCCGGCCTGGTCAGGCAGTCGAACATTGGTGTAGACCAGGTCGTCACCTGTGCGGAATACCTTCTGGATTCCTGTTGCCAGAGGGATAGCGAGCTCCCGGTTGACCATCTTGGAAATATCATAAACGGCTCTGCCTGAAGGTAGAGTGAACACTCCTCGAGGGTCTCCCAGGGTATGCAGTATCTCCATCTGTTCATTCACCACAACCGCCAGGGAAACATAAGACGTTGCCAGAGTCTCAAGCAAACGGGGGAGAAGACGATCCTGCTGCCTCTTATCAGTCAGCGAGGAGCGTTCATAACGAGACAACGGGCCCGCAACATTCACCCCACTCTCACTCCCCACTCCTCTACCACCCAATCGTGGTCTAATCTGAGTTTTGCCAAGACAGCGAAAGAGCCTCGCTTTACGGTCAATAGCCTCAAAACTGTCCTGCATTTCGCCGACACTTTCGCTGCTCCCCAGAAGCAGCACCCCGCCGGGGCGCAATGAGAAGCCAAACATTTCAAGTGCTTTCTGCTGCAGATTGCTCTGCAGATAGATCAGCAGATTACGACAACTGACCATATCCACCCGGGTAAAAGGAGGATCATTCACCAGATTATGCTGGGCAAAAACCACCATTTCACGAATAGATCTTGCCACCTGATATCTCTCCCCATGGCAGTAGAAATATTTCGTCAACAATGACGGCTGCAAATCTGCGGCAATACTTTCAGGATAAATGCCGCTGCCGGCCCTGGCGATGGCATCGCGATCGATGTCCGTTGCAAAGATCTTCACATCCCTTGCCATGCCAAGGGTTTCCATCACCTCACGGATCAAAATTGCTAGAGTATACGCCTCTTCACCAGTGGAACAGCCGGCGACCCAGAAGCGCAGCTCCTGCTCAACACTTTGTCGCAGGAGATCGGGGAGTATAGTGTTTTTTACCTTCGCCATAATTTCAGGGTCGCGGAAAAAACTGGTTACACCGATCAGAAGCTCCCGGTACAGTGCCGCAATTTCTGCCGGCGTTTCTTCAGCATATTGAACATACGCATCTAAATCCGCTGACTGAGTGACTGCAATTCGCCGTTCAATACGCCGCGTTATAGTACTGGGTTTATAATAGGTAAAATCAACCTTTGTTTTGGCTCTCAGCATTGAAAACAAACGAGTAATACCACTTTCGTCGGCCATTTCCTTCTGCTGCCGTTCCTGACGGGAAGCGTATGGGTGCCGAAGACAGGCCAGAAGCTGAGAGGGCATCTCGCCGGGAGGAAGAATAAAATCCGCTACGCCTGTGGATGCTGCTGCCCTTGGCATACCGTCAAATTTAGCACTGGCTTCATCCTGAACCATCACCAGGCCTCCCCATTCCTTGATGGCACGAACTCCTCGCGTACCATCACTGCCTGTGCCGGAAAGAACAACGCCCACCGCCCGGGCCCCCTGATCTTCAGCCAATGAGCGAAAAAAAATATCGACAGGGAGGTTTATCCCCTCCCGCTGCTTCTGTTCTTTCAGGAGCAGCTTACCGTGAAAAATGGTCAGATTGGTTTTCGGCGGGATAAGATAAATATTGTCAGGCTTGACGAATACCCCATCTTCAGCGCGTTGTACAGAGAGTCTCGTCTTGCGTGACAGCAATTCCACCATCAGACTTTTATAGTCTGGGGAAAGATGCTGGATAACAACAAAACCCATGCCGCTGTCCAGAGGCATGGCTTTAAAGAAAGCTTCTATCGCCTCCAACCCACCCGCTGAAGCACCAACTCCGACAATTGCTTCAGGGCGGGCCACCACAGTTGATTCAGGACATTCAGCCATGTTCACTCCCTCATCTTTTCCCTACAGGGTTCCTCTGTTCCACTATCAACAGAAACAGCCCGCAACACCTTCTACGCGACAGGCTTCACGAACGGGCAGTGCAGCATTGACCTTTGCAATCAGGTTAGCGCCTCAAATAAGGCAATTCAAGTTAGACTATCTTTTTTTTGATTCTTTTTCCACGTATTTCAGCTTTTCTTTACCTGATTACCCCTGAAACTCAGCATCGTGATTTTAAGGGGTAGGGTCGCTCTTTTCTCGGGTGTCTGCAGCCAGGACGGCTGCGGTCAAGCCCCCATGGAAGGGTTTATGGCGTCCCGTAAAAAGAGTGATCCTGCCCCATAGGCCTTGCTGATCTTTAGGGGTAATCAGATTTCTTTATTACACCCTCAAAAAGCTCTTCGTTGGATTTCACCGAGGCCTGAGCACTCTCTTTTTA
>JAZBNU010000419.1:0-10309 GCA_036350815.1 Desulfopila sp. | reverse complement strand
TTTCTATATAGTCTTCCAGACTTGCGCTGAGTTCCATGGCGTCTCTCCGCTGGATGAAGTCCAGCCGGGAATGCGTGATTGCTGCTGTTTCTACAGATTATCCTGATAGTAAAAGGAAAATCATGAAAGTGCAACAGCTATGCACAAAAATTAAGGGAGACCTTATTGTTCAGTGTGCTTGCCGGCCTTGCCATGAATTGCTGCGACCTGACAGACTCCTGAAGAATATTTGAAAATGGTGGATTCATTCGTGTGTTCATTTGGGGTGGGTTTGGTGTTGTTATAGGTTTGGTAAGGTTATTTCTGGTAATATTTTCGATGAAGATTGACAGTATTCTCCTGTGGAGTAAATATTTGCGGTGCTCTGCAAAAGTTGTGTGCTCGGCTGATCTGTGGCTGGAGAGTCTGACTTTCCGAGCAAGGGGCGGAGACGCCTGTTGTTCTTCTGCTAAATGATTGATATGGAATAAACTATGGCAAAGAATAATTTCCTTACCACCAGGGAAGTTGCGGATCTTCTCAGTGTTAACGAAAAGATGGTGTATACTCTGATTGGTGAAAAAGGGCTGCCTGCAACAAAAGTTACCGGCAAATGGCTTTTTCCGCAGAAGCTGGTGGAAGAGTGGCTTGAGCTGAATATAATCAACGCTCCGATGCAGGCTGTCCCGATATCTTCCGATAGCGGCCGTTTGTTGTTGGCAGGCAGTGATGATCCATTTTTCCAGCAGACCCTGGCCCTTTTTCATTCACGCCACACAGATCTGACGGCATTTTTTGCCAATGTCGGCAGTATGGGGGGACTGAAAAGCCTGCGCCGCGGATTGTGTCATATCGGTGTCTGCCATCTTCTCCAGGATGATCGAAAGGAATATAATTTTGATTTTGCCGCTGAAGAGCTTGATAGATCTCCCGTATTTGTCAATTTCAGCAGACGGGAACAGGGTTTTCTCGTACAGCGTGGTAATCCCAAAAATATCCGATCGGTTGCCGATTTCGGAAGGGAAGATGTTTCCATCGTTAATCGTCCTCTAGGGACGGGAACACGGCTTTTACTCGATTATGAGATAGCGAGATCCGATGTCGGGGCGGACAGGATCAGGGGATACACCAGAGAGGTTTCCCGCCATATCGATGCAGGGCTTGAAATACTGGCAGGGCGAGCTGATGCCGCTCCTGCCATTAAAGCGGTTGCGGGACTGCTGGGGCTTGATTTTATTTCGCTGCGCTGGGAGCGTTTCGATCTGTTAATCAGGCGTGAAAACTTTTTTGAAAGGGGAATACAGCAATTTTTAACACTTTTGCAGGAAAAAGAGTTTGCCGAGCTTGCGGCGACGTTTGTCGGCTACGATATCTCACTCAGCGGGAAGATGGTCTTCCCCGACAATTTTACCAGAAAGGATGACTTATGAAAAAAAGGATTATGATGTTAATGGTGGCGGCGGTTTTTATGGTGTGTTCCGCTCAGGCTGAAGAAAAGGTGCTGACAATGTCGACAACCACCAGTACCTTATCTTCCGGATTGCTTGATATCCTTCTGCCGCAATTTCAAAAAGAGACCGGAATAGAGGTGAAGGTCATCGCCAAAGGGACCGGGGCTGCGATTCGTGATGGGATGGACGGCAATGTTGATATTATTTTTGTCCATGCCAGAGGACGGGAAGAGCAATTTGTTGCGGAAGGATACGGCACCGAAAGATATGCCGTAATGCACAATGATTTCGTCTTGATTGGACCGCCGGCAGATCCGGCCGGAATCAAAGGGATGACAAATGGAGCAGCAGCGCTGACAAAAATTGCAGAGGCGAAAGCGCCTTTTATCTCTCGTGGTGATGACAGCGGAACCCATACAAAAGAACAGTCTTTGTGGAAAGCTACTGGTCTAAAAGTTGCTTCGCAAACCCAGACGCTGATGAAAGGCGGTAAGAAGGTGGAGATTTCCGCTACCGTGCCGGAAAATAGTGCTGACTGGTATTTTTCCATAGGGCAGGGTATGGGAAAGACCCTGACCTATGCCGATGAGAAGCAGGCCTATACTCTCACTGACAGAGGCACCTATATTAAATATAAATACGGCAAGACTCCAGCAATTGATCTGGAAATTGTCTGTGAAAAGGACGAAGCATTGGCAAACCCATATGGAATTATTCCGGTAAACCCAAAAAAACATGGCCATGTGAAAATTGACCTGGCGGAAAAATTTGTCGCCTGGATTACTTCCGTAGAAGGACAGAAGCTGATCAACGACTATCGCCTTGAAGGAAAACAGCTGTTTTTTCCTGATGCCGTTGATGCTGGATTATTGTAGGAGGTTGTAGTACATCTAGTAATAACTTCTGTTCATGCATGCCGGGGCTGTCGCCAAAGCTGTGGTGAAATACGTATCTATTATGTACTGAGAAATTTATGGAACTTTTGGCTGACAGCCTCGTATCAGCGTTTTTCCTTCTGGTTTCGCTGGACGAAGAGCTTTTTGAGATTGTCGGTGTTTCTCTTACCGTCAGTGGTTTTGCGACGCTCTTTGCCGCCCTGATCGGCCTTCCTGGTGGTTTTCTCGTTGCCTTCAAGACTTTTCCGGGAAAACGTTTTGTTATCACCGTGCTCAACACCCTTCTGGCACTGCCCACTGTTGTTATCGGTCTGGTGGTGTATTCGCTGATCTCCAGGCGCGGCATTCTGGGGCCACTTGAGTTGCTCTACACACAAAAGGCCATTATAATCGGTCAGGTTATTCTTATCGTTCCCGTCATCATGACGTTGACCATTGCGGCAATCAGTCGGATCGATAAACGCTATCGCAGTACGGCATTGACCCTCGGTGCAGGTGAGATGCAGATGGCCTGGGTCATCTTCAAGGAGGCGCGCTACGGCATTGTGGCGGCGTTGATCGCAGCATTTGGAAGGGTTATAGCCGAGGTGGGTATCTCAATGATGCTGGGCGGCAATGCCAAAGGATTTACTCGAACAATGACAACCGCCATGGCGCTTGAGTATGACAAAGGTGAGTTTGTTCTAGCCGTGGCCCTGGGTGTCGTTCTTATGACCTTTGCGTTTGCAATCAATATGCTGTTCCATTTTTTCCAGGGCAGGACCGAAATCGATGCTGTATGAGATTCGCAGTCTGAAGAAGATCCATGGCAGCAATACCATTCTGGATATTGAGCATCTGGAAATAGGTGCAGAACAGGTATATACTCTCATCGGTCCAAATGGCGCCGGGAAAACCACTCTGCTGAATATTCTCGCTTTTCTTGATATGCCTACCTGTGGTGATATTTTCTTCAGAGGAGAGAACGTACAGTTTCATAAAAAAAATCTTCACCGGTTGCGCCAGTTGGTCTCTCTGGTTGACCAGTACCCCATTCTGTTTACCGGATCAGTAAGGAAAAATGTTGAATATGGGTTGAAAATCCGCAAAACCGGGGCGAGGCAGCGTCAAAAAATTGTGGATGAAGTACTCGATATGGTTGGTATGCGCGATTTTATTGATGCGGATGCGCACAGGCTTTCCGGCGGTGAGACGAAACGGGTGGCGTTGGCACGCGCTCTGGCGATAGAGCCGCAGGTCCTGCTTTGCGATGAACCAACCGCCAATGTCGATACTGAAAATCAGGAAATATTGCTGCAAATCCTGCAGGAATGTAATGCAGCCAGAAAAGTTTCTCTGATTTTTGCCACCCATTATCTCTCCCAGGCCGGACGCCTGGCCGACCATACTATTATTCTGCAGAACGGCATGCTTTCTTCAGCTGGAAGAGAAAATGTTTTCACAGCCGTCCTGAGTGAACAGGACGCTGATAGTTCTGCGTTCGTGATTGGCGGTAAGCTCAAACTTGCCATTGGCGATATCAGCTTCACACAAAAGCGGTATACAGTGTGCCTTGATCCCGGACAGATAGAAATCTGTTCTTCTGCCCATCAGGCGGGGTTTGTTGATACTGAAAATATGTGGCATGGCAGAGTGAAAAAGATAGAAAGAATGAACAATGAGGTGAGAATCACCGTTGACTGCTCCATTCATGTGGTTGTATTGGTGAGCATGGAGAGATACCAGCAAAATCCAGTGATTATTGAAGAACAGGTGTTGTTGCAGGTGAACGCCGAGCCTCACATGTTTTTTGTGCAATAGGACATAAGCTGTTGACAATGACAATCATTCTCACTAAAATAGGAGCCATTATACGAATTGACCGTAGAAACTGCTTCAATGCGTAATGTGTAATTTTAACAAAGGAGACAAATAATGCAGAAATGGGAATGCCCGTGTGGCTACATTTACGATCCGGCTGAAGGAGACTATGAAAACGGTGTTGATCCGGGAACTCCTTGGGAGAAAGTGCCCGAAGACTGGGTTTGCCCAAAGTGCGGTGCACCGAAGGAAGAGTTCTGGAAAGCAGATTAAAACCAAGGGCGCCTCAATAAGGGAGGAGTGCATGAAAATTACCGTTGATCGAAATGTCGTAGAGATTGAGCCCGAGAGTCCACAGGAGACCGCATCATTGGATCTGTTGTGGAAAGTGGTGATTGACTGCTACGGCAACAACAAAAAGATTGTTCCCATGGGGCAGTTTGTTCCTGGACAGGATACGCTGGCACGTTTCCATATAGAAGGGGTCCAGGGTGGTATGACGGTCTACTCTGAGGACAAGAAAGCACCTGAAGACAACACCTATTACTGCAGTATCTGTAATAAATATATGAAAGTGAAAGGCGGTGATCCGCTGCCGCTCTGTTGCGGAAGGGACATGGAGACAATTGAGTAGTTTTCTTGTGTGACCTGATGTTTTTCTAAGGTAAAAAGGCGTCCGCTACTGTGGGCGCCTTTTTTTGTCTGAGTCTTGAAGATTGAATTGTACTGCTGATTTTCCAAGAAATATCAAACTGTCTTCCGGAGAAATATAGCGGAGGATTATACGTAATCAGAAAAATTATCATCAAGCAATTTTCATGTATTTAGCGAGTTATCGCCAAGAAGGGCAGAAGTGTTATGCCGTACGGAAGTCGTATCTCGATCAAGGCGGTGTATATTATTATCGCCAGGTTTTTGATCTTGGTCCGCGCCCCGAAAACCACATCCTTAATCCCGTAGAAAACGTGTATTGCTTTTCCGAGGCTTTGGAAAGAGCTGTGCAAGCTGAATATGGGAGTGACCCGACAACATTGCTGGAAAAACTGTTATGGGATTTTCTTCCGTTGGAGCAGAAGCAGACTATCAGGACCTATACCCGGAAAAACAGGCGGAAGCTGACTCCCTTAAGCGATGCTGAGCGCGAGGAAATTCGAACGTCAGTACATCTATTTGACCGCCGGAGGCTCTACTATATTCGCTACGGTGCCGTCGATCAAAGCAGAATATATCGAGTAAACGAGAAACTGTATCGCCCTCTCCTGCAAAAAAGCAGAGATGAAAAAGAATTTTATTTTCAAAAACTCGAGCAATCCCTTGCTCCTGCAGAATATAAAAAGTACATCTTCGCCATTTTTGACATACAGCGGAGTTTTACAGAGAATTTCAGCCCTTTCATGCCTGAAGCGCTTGATCAGGAGAAAATGGATAATGTCTTTCTTACCGAGCTGTGCCGCCTGAATGGTGACGAGTTTTTCTGGAAGGACGGGAAGGATAATTCTTCTCTTCGAGAGCACCTTCATGGCTATGTGATACGTTTTTTTGATTCTGTTTTTGAGGCGAGATTTTTTCAGCATGACTACTATCAAGCGTTTCGGGCTGGTCATCGCAATGTTCGGCCACCAGGCAGCAAACCTTCAGTCAAAGCGGAAGAGATAGGTACAATCTTCGGGAAAAGTATAGGTGAATTGCGAGGTATGAAGAGAGCGGAGCTTGCCAGATTGTTTCGAGCGAAGGCGAAAGAATATCATCCCGATAGCGGAGGAGAGGCGGAAAAATTCATTCAACTTCGCCAGGCTTATGAGATATTGAGAAAAGGTTGAAACTGTAGCAGAGCTTTCTTTTCAGTTCGAAGGTCCGACAATCGAGTTGTGAAGATACCCAGAAGAGACCGAGTGGAAAAAGTCAGACACCCTCTTGAATCATCACAACAAGCGTAGTATTCTGACTCGCCTGCAATTGAGGACTTGATATATTACTTATTCTGATTATCCCTAAAGATCAGCAAGCCGTATGGGGCAGAATCACTCTTTTCACGGGTCGCCAAAAACCCACCCATGGGGGCTAGACTGCAGCCGTCCTGGCTGCAGACACCCGAGAAAAGAGCGCCCCTGCTCCCTTAATAGTACGATGCTGAGTTTCAAGGGGAATCAGGTTACTTATTATCGGCACCAAAATGAGGAGAGGATGGGAAGAGTAATAGAAATCTACGATACCACTTTAAGGGATGGCACACAGTCTGAGAATTTTAACTTATCTGTTGATGATAAAGTTAGGATTACGCTGGCTCTTGACGAGTTGGGTGTCGATTATGTAGAGGGGGGCTGGCCCGGGTCGAATCCTGTTTCCGTCGAGTATTTTAACAAGATGCGGGATATTGAACTCAAACATGCCCAGCTGGCGGCCTTTGGCTCCACCAGACATTTCCAGAAGACTGCGGAGAATGACAGCAATGTTCAGGCGTTGCTGGAGGCGAAAACCCCGGTAGTGACCATTTTCGGGAAGAGTTGGGATATTCATGTTCATGAGGCTCTCAAAATAGACCTGCAGGACAATCTTCTCATTATCGAAGATACCTTGTCATATCTGCGATCCAGGGTGAAGCATCTGATTTATGATGCCGAACATTTTTTCGATGGATTCAAAAATAACAGCGAATACGCCCTGGCAAGTCTTGCCGCGGCAGTACGTGGTGGAGCGGAGACAGTGGTGCTCTGTGACACAAATGGTGGTACTTTACCCAGCGAATTACAGCCGATAATTGAAGAGGTGCAGCGCTATATGCGCTCAATTACTGCCGGGGTGAAGTTGGGCATTCATTCGCATAATGACTCGGAGACAGCGGTTGCCAACGCCCTGCTGGCACTTTCCCTGGGTATTGATCACGTTCAGGGAACCATTAACGGATATGGAGAGAGATGCGGCAACGCCAACCTGACCTCCATTCTTCCTGCGGTGGTTTTCAAGATGGGGCTGGACTGTGAAGTGCGAAAAAATATCGAAAGTCTCTACACTGTTTCCCGTCTTGTTGATGAACTCGCCAATCTTCACCATAACAGGTTTCAAGCCTATGTCGGTGAATCGGCCTTTGCGCACAAGGGCGGCATTCATGTCAGTGCCGTGGAGAGAAACCCTCTGACCTATGAACATATCGAGCCGGCCAAAGTCGGCAATATCAGACGCATCCTGATCTCTGATCAATCCGGTCGCTCCAATATATTGCATAAAGCGGGAAAATGGGGGCTCAAAATTGATCCATCCGATCCAGTTCTCGGATCAATCATTCAGGAATTAAAGGAACTCGAAAACCTGGGGTATCAGTATGAGGGTGCTGAGGCAAGTTTTGAGCTGCTGATGTACAAGCATCTTGGAATGCAGCGGAAGTATTTTGAGTTCAAAGGTTTCCGGGTAATGAACAACAAATACCGTATGGACAAACCTCCGCTGACGGAGGCCACTATCAGGTTGTCCGTCGGAGGTGACGAGGTCCATACCGCTGCAATGGGAGATGGTCCGGTCAACGCCCTTGACAAGGCTATCAGAAAAGCACTTAACCCGTTTTATCCGTGTCTGGAAGAAATGGAACTTTCTGACTATAAGGTGCGGGTTCTTACGGGAGAAAAAGGTACGGAGGCTAAAGTACGCGTCCTTATCGAAAGTAGGGATAAGCTCTCAAGTTGGGGTACCGTTGGGGTTTCCGTCAATATTATTGAAGCCAGCTGGCAGGCCATGGTGGATGGTATCAATTACAAACTGATGAAAGAGTACAAGAACAGATAGCTCTAATACTTCATGAAAATTTCTTATAAAGGTAAAAATTCCGGATAATCTCTTTATTCTCCAGAGGGCTTGCTATATGTATAAAGGCGAGCCGGTTTTCACGGAATCATTGTCGTATCCTGGTTTGGATTTCGCTGTTCGTGCTCTCGTCACTATGCTCAATGCCAAGTGCCTTGATGCGGTCCGCCCAGAGCTTTCGGGCCAGAACGCGCATATCTTCAACCGTGTCACTCTCATCTGTAATTTCAAAGCCGATCAATGTTTCAAGCAGATCCTCAAGAGTAACCAGTCCTGTTGTCCCTCCATACTCGTCGACAACGATGGCAATATGCTGCCGTTCCTTCAGGAGATGATCCAGCACCATGGATAAAGAAATGGTTTCTGGAACCGCAGAAATTTCACGTTTGAGAGACCGAAGTGTCTCGCCTCCCTTTCCCTGGACATGATTGAGGAAAATGTCATTTTTCAATACGAAACCGGTAATTTCACCACCCTTTCCGTTAAAGACCGGGAAGCGTGAAAACGGTTTTTGACGTATTATCTCAAATGCCCCCTGTAGTGTTTCATTTTCGGATAAGGCTGCTATTACCGGTCGCGGGGTCATGATGTCTCTTGCACGCAGTGCTCCGAAACGGAAAAGATTTCGAATGATTTGAGATTCTTTTTGGTTTATCTGCCCGGTTTGCTCTCCGAGGCGTGACATGGCGATAAATTCCTCACGGCTGAAAATGTGGATTCTTTTGCCATGTGAAATAATCCGGGTCAGTTTTTCAGAGATCAACACAAGCGGATAAAGGGCGAGAATCAGAGCCTGGACAAAAAGCGCAGTCGGTTTCGCAAGGTGCGACCAGTAGATAGCGCCGAATGTCTTTGGCACAATTTCAGACAAAAAAAGGATCATTAATGTCATGACCGCCGAAAAAACTCCGAACCACGCACTGCCGAACACTACGGCAGCCTTGGCTCCAGCCCCAATTGCGCCAACTGTATGGGCAATGGTATTGAGGGTCAATATGGCCGCCAGGGAGCGGTCCAGGTTGTCTTGTTTGAGTCGTTGTAAAAGTGCTGCCTGTTTAGGCCGTTTTCGCTTCAGCCCTTCGATATATGAAGGGGTTATGCTGAGAAGAACAGCTTCCGCCACTGAGCAGAGAAAAGAAAAGCCCAGGGCCGCAAGAACATAGATGATCAACAAAACAACATCACTGCTGGTTCGGTAGAGGTGAGGGGATGGCTCAGCCGCTAGTACTTCCGGCGCTGTTGCCACGATCCAAAGGGCGAAGGACATACTGCAGATCAATTTCATCCAGGGCAACCTGCCGGCCATGTTGTTCCTCATAGTATCATTAGCGTTGACGGAAAGGGATCCGGCAGTAGTCGATTCCATTGCGGGGAATGATGCCGTTTTGTGCCAGAAACATTTTCAATGAATTCATTGATATATTAATATTGGTGGTTGGTCCGAGGTAGAGGTGCTCGAATTGCAGCGGTTGGTTGGGGTTCTGCTGCAGGTTGAATTCCACGTAAGGGACCAGCATTGAATGGGCTTCACGGAACAGGATTGGAGCTGCCGCCTGATCCGTATAGACCGGGGAGACGATACGCCACTCCATTTCTTCGCGAAAGGATGGGTGCTTCAGGATCGAGGCGATGCGGAGGAGGTCCAATTCGATGCTCTCAAAAACCTGACGGTATTTTGCTGCCGGTGTCTTTTGGTATTCTTTTTCCCGGGCATCGTCATCCACATGAGCTTCCACCGCATTAACGATTTGCTGGATCAGAGTTTTTTGCCGCTCCGGTTCATAAATACATTTACCAATCTGGAATTGCTGCCGGACAGCACATTGAAGGATATATTCGGCCGAAAAACCAATACTGACTCCCTTGCCATGGTCGCTGTAGCCGCGCCACTGGCTGAGGAGATTGCCGTGTGAACGGAAAGATGCACCGAAAAGCAGATGACCGTTGGTGATACGGTTGTCGACCCAGTCGACGAACTGACCAAGCAGATCAGCTTTGCCTCTGCCTCTGGCGATGCGTTCCTGGACCTCCAGCCGGATCAGGTCTGCCGCATGACGCAGTTCCGCAGAGTCGTTCATGTATCTGATGTCGCTTGCCCAGAGGCTTTTGTCTCTGACGATGCCGAGCAGTCCTGTCAGGGTCGTGTAATGATAGAGGGGCTCCCGGGGATTATCGCTGAAGAGGTTTTCAGTAAGCGATCCTATGCTTTTCTTTTTATTCTGCACTTTTTTGTCTGCTTGCGGAGGTCTTCCATTCTATTGTTTTGAATAAAAAAGCAATTACATTGATATACGGCAGCCAGTGTTAGAGGATACTCATTCACGTCATGGAAAGTTCGTTCAGTCTTTCAAAAAAATCGGGAAATGTCTTCGATGTGCAGCCGGGGTC
>JAZBNU010000418.1:0-5333 GCA_036350815.1 Desulfopila sp. | reverse complement strand
TTCTCAATAATATTCGCTCATATATATATTTTAAAGATACCGAAAATAAAATCATTCGTATAAGCCAGGCAGTAGCGGATGTGACCGGTCTACCCAAAGAGCAGATTGAGGGAGTGCATAGCCGTGAGATTTACCCTGATATGGCTGATGACTACTGGAAGGACGATCTCGAGGTTATAGATTCTGGCAAGCCGAAGCTGGGCATTGTAGAGCCATTGCCGGTGAAAAACGGGCAGAAGAGGTGGTTATTGACAGATAAAATCCCCTATTTTGATGAAGGAGGTAAAGTCTCCGGTGTCATTGTTATTGCCAACGACATAACTGATCGTATCATTTACGAAGAACAGCTCAGAGCCAACGAAACCAAGCTGAACACTATTTTTCAAAATAATCCGGCGGGAATCCTGATTTCCACTTTGGAAAAGGGAATAATCATAGACTGTAATGACAGCTTGGAGGCAATAACAGGGTATTCCAGAGCCGAACTTATAGGTAAAAAGACAGTAGATACCAGCTTCTGGACTGGAGGAGAAGAACAGCGTGAGAACACCGTGGATATCCTTCGATCAGACGGCTCCTTTAAAAATATCAATATCAACTTCAAAACCAAACGCAATGAAGATCGTCATGGCATCTTTTCGGCAGAGCTGGTGACACTTGATAATCAAGACTGCATCGTCACCACCATGTTCGATGTTACAGATCTCGTTAAAACCAAAAAAGAATTGTCGGAGAGCCAGGAGCACTACAAAATCCTGTTCGAGCGGTCCCATAATGCCATATTCGTTGTTGATATCACTACAGGCAGATACCTTGAGGCTAACCGTGCCGCAGAAATTCTTACCGGCAGGTCACGAGATGAAATAGTGACGCTAACCACCGAGGATATAACACCGAAAGAGGCCCAGAATCGGTTGGACAAGGCAAACCAGTTGAGGACAAGCCCCGACCAGGTGTATGAATTCAAAAATGTTGTCTATGTCCGTCCCGACGGCAGTGAACGAACAGCCGTCCTGACAGCTGTATTGGGTGACGGCAACCAGGCATTCGGCATCGCCCAGGATATCACGGACCAGTTGAAATCCGAGGAGCAGCTTCGCAAGGCTCAGCGAATGGAATCCATCGGCGATCTTGCAGGCGGAATTGCCCATGATTTTAACAATATCCTTGCTCCAATCATCGGTATTGCAGAGATGCTGACAGAAGATTTCCCACCCGGCAGCCCCGAGAGTGAAAACGCTCGACAGATCCTTAAAGCCGGAGAAAGAGGAAGTGATCTTGTAAAACAAATCCTGGCATTCAGCCGTCAGGCTGAGCATAAAATGATCCCGATCCGTATCCAGCATATCCTCAAAGAGGTGCTGAAGCTTTCCCGGTCTACTATTCCTACTTACATTGAAATCAGGCAGGATATCCAGCCTGACTGCGGCATGATACTTGGTGATCCCTCACAGATTCATCAGGTAATCATGAATGTTATCACCAATGCATTTCATGCAATAGAAGATACTGGTGGGAGAATATCCGTTAAGCTGGGTCAAAGAGTGTTGCTGGGTGAGGAGGTTGGCGATGTGAATCCTGGTCCGGGGGCATACGCGGTTCTCTGCATTTCTGATACAGGCCATGGAATGTCGGAAGAACTTATCGGGAAAATTTTCGATCCTTATTTTACAACCAAAGAACAGGGGAAAGGAACAGGTCTAGGCCTGGCTGTAGTGTATGGGATAGTCAAGGAACATGGGGGAGCTATAAAAGTTTTCAGTGAGATTGGCAAAGGTTCAATTTTTGAAATTTATCTGCCGTTGATGGAAGAGTTACGTTTTTCAGGATCAAGCAAAGGAACAGAAGAAATCCAAAGAGGGAATGAGCGGATTCTCCTGGTTGATGATGAAGAGAGCATCGCGACGCTGCAACAGCGCATGCTTGAACGTTTAGGCTATAAAGCGACGTCTCGTACCAGCAGCATTGAGGCATTAGAGTTGTTTCGAGCAAAACCTCATTCTTTTGATTTGGTAATTTCTGATATGTCTATGCCGCACATGCCTGGAGATCTGTTCTCCAACGAATTGAGGGCAATCAGGCCCGATATACCCATTATTATCTGCACAGGCTTCAGCGAAAGAGTGAGAGACGATACCATCCAAAAGATGGGCATAAATGGGTTGTTAATGAAACCTATCTTGAAATCGGAACTTGCCAAAATCGTGAGAAAGGTGCTGGATGAAGCCAAGTGACGTGGCAGTATTCTGAATTTTCCCTGCAATGTGCGTGATTTTAGTCGTTTGCTGTATGCGGCCCATGCTTTCGCGATGGAATGCCTGGTCGTCATAAGCTCTCACACAGCGACCTGTTTGAGCTACTTTGCTATTGCTGTCAGCCGCCTGATACCATGAATGTTCTGGTTACCTCGTCGATCATCTCCTGATTGAGCTTCTGGACCACAGCCGAGTAGTCGATACTGGAGCTGACACCCTGATCCCTGCTCAACAACGGTTTTGGACCATCTCCATAGAGTTCATAGGACCGGTCCAGTGAACAGGATCCTGCCCCAAAGCCCACCATGATACGAGCAGCTTTCGAGCCGGGGTTGTACTTGATCACTTTGACCGAAAGGAGGTACTCACCGGAGGACGGGTTAAATTCTGACCGACTATTGATCTGCCGGGCATTGTAGCCTGCCCGCCCCAGCATCCACATGAGATCCCTCTCAGCCCATACACCAAGCTGATTGAGCTGTTCGATCTGGGCCGGAGTCTTATCCCCGGTAATACCACGATCACAAAGCACTGCCAGGGAATAGCTCTTCCCGTCTGGAGTCAAGGGAGCCTTCATCTTCGCACCGGGGCAGCCACTGAGGACAAGAGCGGTCATCACTAAAAGAATCGACAGTACGAGGTGCTTCATATACTCCTCCTTGAGGGTGTCTTCTGGGTAAGGCGATCAGTAGTCGTCCGATTGGTCGATAGAAAAGACCGGCTTCTTAATCAAAGTCTCTGCATCTGCAGGAATAACAGTAGCTTTTTCATGCTGATATTGGAAGAGTAAATTTGATATTGAAGCTGTTCCATTGACACTCTTCCGGTGCCAGGTGGGGTCACTCAAGGAAAGCGCCAAAAAAGTTGAGTTCCATAAAAAAACTATGTGACAACGGCCGCCATGCCGGTTTAATAGGATTTATGGCTACAGCACGGCCTGCCGATAACATCCTGACCGTTCACCGGAAATATGGTATTTTTGTCGGCAGAACAATCAACTCCAAAACCGACTCAGATCTGAGCGTCTTTGGAATATCATAGCAAAAAGGAGATGTCTTGGACGAATACGCAACCCTTACTTATAACGGAAATGAAATTCTTCTTCCCGTGGTTACTGGAAGCGAAGGTGAAAAAGCCATAGATATATCCAGTTTGAGGGCCGAAACCGGGTTTATCACCCTCGACCCCGGTTATGCCAACACCGGCAGTTGCCTGAGTGCCATTACCTTCATGGATGGAGAAAAAGGCATCCTTCGCTACCGCGGTATCCCTGTAGAACAGCTGGCAGAGCACTCCTCCTTCAAGGAGACCGTCTACCTGCTTATCAACGGCAGGCTTCCCAACAGGAAAGAACTCACCCGGTTTTCGGTGATGCTCAATGACAACAGCCTGGTCCATACCGATTTAAAAACCTTTTTTCAGAACTTTCCCAGAGGAGCTCATCCAATGGGCATTCTGTCCTCCATGGTCAATGCTCTGAGAAGCTTTTATCCGGCACTTGATACCCTGGAAGAAGAAATCAACATAACCATGACCCGGTTACTGGCCAAAGTGCGGACCATGGCGGCCATGTCGTATAAGATTTCCAGAGGCCATGAAATTGTTTTTCCTCGTCCGGATATGACCTATTGTGAAAATTTCCTCAACATGATGTTCGACACTCCGGTAAAACCTTACGAGATGAAACCGGAAGCGGTTCGTGCGCTGCGCTGCTTCTGGATCCTCCATGCCGACCACGAGCAGAACTGTTCAACCTCCGCTGTCCGAATGGTGGGCAGTGCCAGGGTAAACCTTTATGCTGCTATCTCTTCAGGCATTGCGGCACTGTGGGGACCGCTGCACGGAGGAGCCAACCAGGCGGTCATTGAAATGCTCACCGATATTCAAAAGGACGGCGGTAATTGCCAAAAAGTCGTCCAGCGCGCCAGAGACAAAAATGATCCTTTCCGGCTCATGGGTTTCGGCCACAGGGTATACAAAACCTATGACCCACGGGCCAAGATTATGAAAAAAATGTGTGATGAACTGCTGAAAGCAATGCACATTAACGATCCACTGCTGGATATCGCAAGAGAGCTGGAGGAAATCGCCTTAAAAGACTCGTATTTTATTGATCATAATCTCTATCCGAATATAGATTTCTACAGCGGCATTGTCTTAAGAGCTATTGGCATCCCCACCAATATGTTCACGGTGATGTTTGCCTTGGGCCGTCTTCCCGGATGGATCGCCCAGTGGAAGGAAAGTATGGATGACCCCCAATGGAAAATCTCCCGACCACGCCAAATCTATACGGGGAATCTGTGTCATGATTATGTTCCGATAGAGGATCGTTAAATCGAGAGGCGTACTGCGAGTGGACAGGCATGCAGGGGTGGTTCTAACCCTGTTTTTTCACCAGCCGAGGCTGCCCCGTGGATGTAAGGAGCGAAGCAAGGTGCTATAGTAGTCTATGCATCTTGCTTCGGCATAAAAACTTACCGCTGTCAACTTTTGGATTGTTACGTTTCATTTCATCATTTCTTCGTTGGTTCTCAAGTTTTTGAAAATCAAGATGTCCTATCCTATATGGCCACTTAATTCCTCAATCTGATTAACCCTAAAGATCAGCAAGCCCTATGGGGCAGGATCACTCTTTTCACGGGACGCCATAACCTCATCCATGGGGGCATGACTGCAGCCGTCCTGGCTGCAGATACCCGAGAAAAGAGCGACCCTGCCCCCTTAAAATCACGATGCTGATTTTCAAGGATAATCACGTTCCTCAATGCACATCAAGAATCATAAATATCAGTAACTAAATTTCTAAACCACGCAGGTTTTTCAAAAATAACATAAATCAACAGAAGAGCAGTAAACGGTATTGGGATAATCGTGTCCACTACTGCAAGAATTGACAAATAAAGCAGCATTTTTGTTTTTGTCTTCATAGTCGTCATCTGTAAAATTTTCCCGATAGAAGGTTGATAGGAGTTATGTTAACTCCCACAGCGAAATCTGTCCCCATTTTACGGTTATGGTATTTTGGAAATATATTGACTTTGGTGACTGAAGATAATCAGGAAGAACTGAACCGCT